>JAEYOU010000564.1 GCA_023411405.1 Pseudomonadota bacterium
GCAACAATACCGGCCGCGTGCTCCATCACTCCCTGCAGGCGCGCCTGCAAAAGCGTTTCTCGAAGGGATTGCAGTTGGTAGCCAACTACACTCACGCGAAATCGATGCAATACCGGCAGTACAGCGCCGTGAATCACCGCGACTGGCGCACCATCAGCGAGCTTGATTACCCGAACCTCTTCAACCTGTTCCTGACTTATGACCTGCCCGTCGGCCGAGGCCGCACGTTCGGGAGCAACTGGGGACGGGCGCTGGATACGGTTGCCGGCGGTTGGTCTCTGGTCTTCATCACGCATTACCAGAGCGGCGACCCTCTGACGATCGAAGATACGAACGGCACCCCGATTCCGATCGGCGACCCCGCCACGTCGGGATCGTACAGGAACCGCCTGGGGGACCGCATCGACCCGGCGACGAAGCTGCCGGTGAATGCATACTTCAACCGCGACGTTTGGATCCGGATCGACAACTTCAAGGTGTCTCCCGAGACGCCGCTCTGGTCATGGCTGCGCGGACCGAGCCAGTGGACGCAGTCGGCCACCCTGTCGAAGACCGTACCGATCACGGAGCGGGTACAGACCGAGTTACGGCTTCAGGTTCAGAGCCCGTTTAACCACACGGTGTTCGACAACCCGGGCACGAACCTGGCAAGTCCTGCAACGTTCGGCGTGATTACGGAGAGTCGCAGCAGCAGCACCCGAAGCATGACGTTCGGAGCGAAGTTGCGGTTCTGAGCGTGTAAGGAAGCTTAGGGAGGACCGCCCGCGCTTTCGCGGTCGCAGGCGGTCCTCAACAGCTTCGAGAAAGCCGCTGGTCCCGCGGCAGCTCTCGCATCCTGTCCCGCTTGCACTATAGCCTGCGAAGGACGCTACGAGTCAACCCGCTCGGGCTCCCATTCATCCACAACTGCCCGATCGATCCGGTCCTCGCGATTCTCTCGCTTTTCCTGCTCGCGCCGCCTCTCAATTTCTTCGCGCTCCTCGCGACCGTCGCTCATAACGCCTCCCCTTCCAGTGTAAGAAACCGCTCCGACCGGGAACGCCTCGCAATGGGCGGGGAGACATCTGAGGAACGTGTGGCCGGCACTATCGCAACGCTGCCAGCTCCTGCTTCACGAGCGGAACGAGCCGGCGGTACTCGGCGCGCGACCCCAGGGCCGCGTTGAGGGCTTCGAAGCACCCGCGAGCTCGGCCGGTCTCGCCCGCGATTCTGTCTAGCCGGCAGACGTTGAGCTGGTATTGCAGGTCCAGGCGGCCGGCTTTCTCAAAGTACGAGCGAGCCGCGGCAGCGTCTCCTTTTTGAAATGCGGCCATCCCGAGTTCGTTGTACGCCGGAGCGTACTCCTCACCCGAGGCCAGTATCGACGTCAGCACCCGCTCGGCATCTGCGATCCTGCCTGTGTCCCGATACGCCACCGCCAGATTTTGGAGGCTCTCGTAGTCCGAAGGATTCAGCTTTGCCGCCGCTTCGAACAGCCCGATGGCCTCACGTTTCTCGCCGCGCTGCAAGTGAAGGGCGCCGAGCCGCGAATAGAGCCATGCAGTCTGGATGCCGCGCTTTACGGCGGCGTCATAGAGTTCCATCTCCTCCGCCCGGCGTCCCTCGCGGCGCAGGATGTCTCCGAGGTTCGAGTACAGCGACGGGTTGGCAGGATCCTTCGAGATTGCCTGGCGGAGCATCGCGATGCTCCGGGCCGGCGCAATCGGCTGCCCGGAGTACTCAGCGAAATGGAGCAGTCTCAGAACCTCGATCCGATCCTTCGGGTCCGCGCCCTTTCCGGTCAGCCCGAATTCTCCCTGCGAGGAACCGCTGAGATACCCGAGCGACTTGAGCTGATCGCGCGTCTTCTGATCCAGCGCCGTGGTACGCACGACGTCGTCACCGTTGTTCCCGATCACGGTTTTCAGCTCCGCCTCGAGTGCATCGGCTTCCTTGGCGTGTTCGGCGATCACGTTCACCGTCTGGCCCGGGTCCCGTACCAGATCGTAGAGTTCCGGCTTCGGCGCCCGTATGTACATCCACTGATCGGTTCGCACGCCGCGCAGCTCGGACCATCCCATGTTGATTCTCGGGAAGAGCGTCTCGGCATAGGAGTGGCGCGTCCGCACCGGCTTGCCTTTGAACGCCGGCTCGAGTGTGGTTCCCTGTACCCGCCGATCAGGCGTGCCGCCCAGCAATCCGAGCACGGTGGGCAGCAAATCGATGCTGCGCGCCTGCTGCTTCACCCTCACGCCTGCGGGCACGCCCGGCCCCGCCAGCATGAACGGGATCCGCAGGGTGGAATCGTAGAGGAACACGCCGTGCGCGTACTCACCGTGCTCCGAGAAGCTCTCTCCGTGATCCGAGAGCACCGCGATCAGCGTGTTGTCCGGCGACTTCTTCGCGACGGCGTCGAACAGACGGCCCAACTGCTGGTCTGTGTAGGCGATCTCTCCGTCGTAGGGCCTGCCCTTATACTTCTCGCGGAAAGGCGCCGGGGGGGCGTACGGCAAATGCGGATCGTAGACGTGCGCCCACAGGAAGTACGGGTC
>JAEYOU010000657.1 GCA_023411405.1 Pseudomonadota bacterium
GCCCGGGAGCGTCACCGCCTCGCCGCGCTGGAGCGCGCCGTAGAGCGGCCCCTTCGGCACGCCGAGCGCCTCGGCGCGGTCGGGGTGGAAGCGGCCGGGCCGCGCGTCCTCCCGCAGCGCCCAGCCGACCGACGGCGTCCGGTGGTCTGTCGCGAACGGCACCCAGGCGCAGCCCTGGCGCCGGACGGCCTCGCCCGGCTGCACCTCGTGGATCCGCACCTCGAAGTGGAACCGCTCGGCCCCGGTGAAGAGCATCGTCTTGAGGAGCGCCTTCGCCGGCTTCGGCCCGTAGACGTCGAGCGGCTCGGTCCGGTCCTGCATCGAGAGCGTGCGCAGGAAGCCGATCGCGCCGAGGTAGTGATCGGCGTGGAAGTGGGTGAAGAAGATGGCCGTGACGTCGAAGCCGGCGCCGTAGTGGATGAGCTGGCGCTGCGTACCCTCCCCGCAGTCGACGAGCCACATCTCGCCCTCCCGGCGGACCGAGAGGCCGGTGAGGTTCCGGCGGAGGGTGGGCTGGGCGGCGGCGGTGCCGAGGAAGGTGAGGCGGAGCATGCGGGGTCCGATCTTAACGAGATGAGGAGCCGGGGTGGGGGCCCCGCGCGAGGCGCGGGGGAGGGGCAGCGCCCCTCCGCGCTGGGTGCCGCGCAAGCCCCCATTCCCTTTGGTTGCTCCACGCGGGGGCGCAGCGCGGCGGGACCCAGCGTAGCAGGGGTGGGGCCCCGGCGGCTCTGCCGCTGGGGCGGGGGCGCAGCCCCCGTTTCATGAGCTGGCCGACGTGTAGTGCCCGATCGAGCGGAGCCACACCAGCCGCGCCGCCACGGCGAACAGCGCCGCGCCGGCGGCGGTGGCCGCCACCTCGAGCGGGCCGATCCGCCCGAGGAGCGCGGCGGCGGGGATGGTGGTGAGGACCGCGAGCGGGATGACGAAGGTGAACACCGCCCGGAGCGCCACCGGGAACACGTCGGCCGGCCACCGGGCGGCGTCGTAGAGCGAGAGGAAGAGGAACGAGAGGTTGTCCACCTTCACCACGAAGAACGCCGCCGAGACGACGAGGATCCAGAGCGAGTAGAGGATCACGGTCGCGCTCGCGAGCACGAGCGCGGCGAGCCCGACGCCGCCGAGGGTCGGCGTGCGGTCCATGAGGCGGAAGGCGATCGCCATGATCACCCCGCCCGCGAAGACGTCCACGACCCGCCACGGCTCGAACTTGGTGGTCGAGACCAGGAACTGCGCGTCGGCGGGCTTGAGCAGCACGAAGTCGAGCGTGCCCTTGCGGATGTGCTCGACCACGGCGGTGAGCGACGGGTTGACCGCGCCCTCGAGGATCCCCTTCACGAGGCCGAACCAGCCGATGACCACGAGCGCCTCGGGGTAGCTCCACCCCGCGACCGACGCGCGATCCTGGAAGAGCACGAAGAGCGGGATGATCCCGAGCACGGTCCAGAAGATCGAGAGGAGCCCGGAGACGAGGAACTCGACCCGGTACTGGGCGGCCACGGTGAAGGACGCCCGGAGCTGGATGCCGAGGAGGCGGAGGTAGCGGAGCACGGGTCAGCCTCCGAACGCCGAGTACCGCTGGAGCCCGGCGCGCCACGCGGCGCGCGCCGCCAGGGCGAGGCCCGCCACGAAGAGCCACTGGATCCCGAGCTCCACCAGCGCCTGCGCGCGCGGCGTCATGCCGATGAGCATCTCGACGGGGAACGCCAGCACGTAGCGGAAGGGCAGGAAGCGGGCGGCGTGCGAGAGCCAGCCGGGGAAGATCTCGAGCGGCAGGATGTAGCCCGAGAGGACCGTGAACAGGCCGAACCAGACCTGGGCGACCGAGACCGCCGAGTCCACCCAGAACGCGAGGGCGGCGATGATCGAGAGCGCGAGGAAGGTGATGAGCCAGGCGCCGAGCACCGTGACCGGGAACAGCGCCCAGAGGAGCGGGTCGCGGGTGACGTGCGTGCCCCCGGCGACGAAGAGGAGCACGCCGGCGATGGGCAGGGCGATCGCGGCGCGGAGCGGCATCGCGGCGACGTTCTCCGCCGCGTAGTGGAGGAGCGGGTGGATGGGGCGGAGCAGGCGGAAGGCGAGCGTGCCCTGCCGGATCTCCATGTTCGCCTCCCACACCACGTACGCGCCGGTGAGGAGCCGCACGACGAGCGTCACGAGGTAGTAGGCGACGAACTGGCTCTGCCCGAACCGCCCCACCGGGGCCTCGCGGGCGACCGCGGTGGTGATCGCCATCATCACGAGCGCGAGGTTCGTCGAGAGGAGCCAGACGACGAGCTCCGCGCGGTACGCCAGCGCGTCGGCGAAGCCGACGCGGAGCAGCGTGGGCATGGCGCGGATCGCGCGGATCACGCGGCGGCCTCCGCCTCCAGCCACGCGGCGAAGGCGTCGAAGGCGTGCGGCCGCCCGAGGAACCCTTCGACGAGCTCCGCCGCCGGCCGCGCGCCGCCGGGCGCGAGGACCGCGTCGCGGTACCGGCGCGCGACCGCGGCGTCGAGGAGCCC
>JAEYOU010000469.1 GCA_023411405.1 Pseudomonadota bacterium
CTCCCGGGCCGCGGGCTCTCCGCCGGTGAGGACGACGCAGAGGTCCCGCGCCGCGACCCGCTCGACCGCGCGCCAGCGGGCCGTCCGCGGGTCCTGGCCGGACTCGGCGAGGGCGCGCTCCAGCCCGGCCATGGCGCGGGCGACCTGGCCGTGTCGCAGCGCGTTCGCCGTCGCCGTCACGAGGCGAGGCTCGTCCACGGGCTTGACCAGGTAGTCGAAGGCGCCGCCCTTCATGCAGGCCACCGCGATCTCGGCGTCCCGATGGGCGGTCAGGACGAGCACCGGCAGGTGCGGGAGGCGCGCGCAGAGCAGGCGGAGCACCTCGAGGCCGGGGCGATCGGGGAGCTCGAGGTCGAGGATCACGACGTCCGGGACGAACCCCTCGAGCAGCTCCAGCGCGGTGCCGGCGGTCGCCGCGCCCTGGGCGACGAGGCCGGTCGCCTGCAGCCAGGCGCAGGCGGTGGCCCGGATGCTGGCGTCGTCGTCGACGATGAGGACGCAACCTCGCTGCTCCACGCGGAGAGGAGGTTACCAGCGGACGTGCGGCGCGCAAGACGGGGGGGCAGGCCCGGGTCGCACCCGGGGGTGCGGCGCTGTCTCACGACCGGCGCCGCGTGTCTCATCTTGAGACGCCGGCTCCCGCGACGACCCGACCGCGCGATTCTCCTTCGATCTCCGGGGGACTTCGCGGTGCGCGGCCGCCGCGGGCCGCCGGTCAGCGGACGTTCTCCGAGCGTGAGGTGTCCGTCGCCGTCCGGCACGGGCGTCGCAAATCGACCGTGCGCCGAAGGGCCCGGCATCCGCCGGCCACAACCGGGAACGCACATGATCGAGACTGCTGGTGGACGGACGACCTCGAGGTACGGTCTTCAACTCGCGGCAGGCGCGCTCGCCGCCGCCCTGATCGTTTCGTGCGCCCCGAGCGCGAAGTCCGACGGCGCCGCGGCGGTGCCCCCCACCGTCGGCAACCTCTTCGTCAACGGCGACTTCGACTCCGGGACCCTCGCCGGCTGGACGGTGGCGACCCGCGTCAACCCCGGGATCACCATCCCGCCGACGTCCATCGCCGATCTCCGCCTCGGCGCGGGCGGCACCAACCTGACGCGGGTGATCACCGACGCGTCCCACACGACGATCCCGTACGGGCTGACGGCGGCGTCGACGCTGCGCGTCCCCCGCTACGGGGCCGGCGTGGCCGTGGTCAACGAGGCCGGCGCGTCGAACAACGTCAACGTCCTCTCGCAGACGATGACCACGAGCAACGCCGACGTGGACCCGACCGACAACAAGGTCCACGTCCGCTTCGCCATCGCCCCGGTCCTGGAGAACCCGGGACACGGCGACGCCGATCAGCCGTACTTCTGGGTCCAGCTCAGGAACGTCACCAGGAACGCGGTCCTCTTCTCCACCTTCAACTTCGCCAACCAGCCCGGCGTGCCCTGGAAGACCGACAACGGCGTCCAGTACACCGACTGGCAGGCGTTCGACATCTCGCCCGGCCCCGCCCAGCTGGCGGTGGGCGATCAGGTGGAGATCATGGTGATCGCCGCCGGGTGCTCCGCGGGCGGACACTGGGGCCAGGTCTACGTCGACGCCTTCGGCCCGACCCTGCCCGGCCTCAGCGTCACCGCCGTGGCCGCACAGCAGGTGAACTCCGGCGCGCCCCTCACCTATACCTTCCAGTACAAGAACAGCGGCCAGGGCGCGGCCACAAACACCGTCGTGGTCGCGAACCTGCCCGCCGGGACCACCTTCGCGTCGCTGAGCGCGCCGGGCGCGAGCTGCACCACCCCGGCGGTGGGGGCGACCGGCGCGGTGACCTGCAACCTCGGCACGGTCAACCCATCGGCCAGCGGCAGCTTCGGCGTGACGGTGAACGTGACCGCGGCCCCGGGCAGCACCGTCTCCAACGGCAACTACAACGTCTCCTCCGACGGCGTGGCGCCCCTGATCGGCCCGCTGGTCACCACCGCGGTCACGAGCAACGTGCAGTACGCCGACCTCGCGGCCAGCATCAGCGACGGCGTGGCCGCGCTCGGCTGGGGCACGAGCTCCACCTACACGCTCGTGGTCCGGAACGACGGGCCGGCGGCGGCCCACAACGCGACCCTGTCCCTGCCCGTGCCGGCCAACTTCGGCGACGTCACGTGGACCTGCGGGAACGCCGCCGGCGGCGCGCTCTGCCCGAACGCGTCCGGCGCCGGGGCCATCAGCGAGACCATCGCCACCTTCCCGGCCGGCGGATCGCTCACCTACACCGTCACCGGCGACGTGAGCGCCGGCGCGGGCTCGGGCACGGTCGTGCAGATGGCGACCGTGACCGCCCCCGCGGGCGTCAGCGACAACGACTCCACCAACAACACGGCCGTCGACACCGACGCGGTGGGTACGCTCTACACCCTCGCCCTGAGCAAGGCCGGGCGCGGGCAGGGCACCATCGTCTCCAGCCCGGCGGCCCTCCACTGCGGCGCCACCTGCACCGCCTCGTTCCTGAGCGGCACGGTGGTGTACCTGACCGCCACGGCCTCCGCGGGGAACACCTTCGACGGCTGGTCGGGGGGCGGGTGCAGCGGATCGCAGTCGGTCTGCAGCACCACGGTGAGCGCGGCCACCGCGGTGACCGCCACGTTCAACCCGGTCCAGTGGACCGTCACCGGCTCCACCGCCGGCGCCGGCTCGGGCACGATCTCCTGCACCTCGCCCGTCGACGACGCGACGCCCTCGAGCTGCACGATCACCCCCGCGGCCAGGTCCTTCCTCTCTGCGCTCACCGACAACGGCGCCGGCGTCCTGGGCTCCGTCTCGGGCGGCGCCGCCGGCGGCACCTACACGATCGCCAGCGTGACCGCCAACCACACCGTGTCGGCGACCTTCGGCGCCTCGGTCTCGACCACCACGCTCTCGGTCAGCCCGGCCACGCCGGTCTTCGGCCAGCCGGTGACCCTCACCGCCACCCTCACCGGCGTCTCGCCAGCCGGCACCCCCGGCGGCACGGTGACCTTCCGCGACGCGGGAGCTCCGATCGGCGGCTGCACCGACGTGGCCGTGAGCGCCGGCCGCGCCACCTGCACCGTGAGCAGCCTGTCCGTGAGCACGCACGGCTTGACCGCCACGTCCAGCGGCGACGGCACCTGGAACGGCGACGCCACCGACGCGGCCACCAGCCTCACGGTGGGCAGGGCCTCCACCTCCCTGAGCCTCACCGACGACCCCGCCGGCGCCTCGCTCAACGGGGTCGCGGTGACGCTGACGGCGACGGCGACGGCCACGCTCCCCGGCGGCGGCACGCCGGGAGGCACCGTGGCCTTCCTCGACGGCGGCGTGACCATCGCCGGCTGCGGCGCCGTCCCGCTCTCCGGCGGGCAGGCGTCCTGCACCACCGCGGCCGTCCTCGGCGCTGGGACCCACGGGTTCCGCGCGGTCTACGCCGGCAACGGCTCGTACGACGGCTCGCAGGCGGAGCGCGCCCATGACGTCCTCCGGGTGGCGCCGACCCTGACCGTCTCCAGCTCCGCCTCTCCCTCCCGGCGCGGGCAGAGCGTCACCCTCACGGCGACCCTCACGTCCGACCTGGGCACGCCGACCGGGACGGTCTCCGTCCTCGACGGCTCGACCCCGCTGTGCGGATCGGTGGCGCTCTCGTCCGGGCGCGCGACCTGCACCGTGGCGACGCTGCCGGTCGGCCTGCACGCGCTGGCGATCGCGTACGGCGGGGACGACGGCTTCCTCCCCGCGGAGGGGTCCTTCACGCAGGACGTGCAGAAGGCCGGCACCGCAGTGACGCTGGCGTCCACCCCGGCCCCCGCCATGTACGGGCAGGCGGTGACCCTCACGGCCACCGTGACCACGACCGCGCCTGGCGCGGGCACGGCCTCCGGCAGCGTCGTCTTCCATGACGGCAGCTCGATCCTCGGGACCGCCGCGCTCGTGGCCGGCGCGGCCTCGATCGACGTCCCTCGCCTCGCCGCGGGCGATCACCTGGTCACCGCCACCTACGCGGGCGACGCCAGCTTCGAGGCGAGCGCCGGCGAGGGGCAGGTCTCGATCGAGCGGGGGACCACGACGGTCTCCGTCGCCTCGTCGCGCCAGCCCTCCCGGGCAGGCCGTCCGATCACGTGGACCGCCACCGTCACCTCTCCGCACGCCACGCCCGAGGGCACGGTGGTCTTCCGGGACGGAGACGTCACGCTGGGCTCCGCCCCGCTCTCCGGCGGTCAGGGGTCGATCACCGTCCGATCCCTGCGGAAGGGCACGCACGACCTCCAGGTCACGTTCGAGCCCGACGCCGGCTTCGCGGAGGCCAGCGGCTCGCTGCAGCAGGTGGTCGAGAACACGCCGCCGGTCGCGAGCAGCGGGACGGCGCTGGAGCTCGGGGCGGGACGGGCGACCTCGGCCTCGGCCGCGGTCTCCGGCGGGGCGCTCGACGGCGTGAACACGATCGAGCTCTGGGCGCGCGCGAGCTGGACGGCCCCCGAGGACGTGACCGCGCCGACGCTGCTCCGCCTGGCCGGGCCCGGCGGCGACCGGTTCACCCTGTCCGCGTCGCCCGACCGGAGCGAGCTGCGCGTCACCATCGGCGGCGCCACCACCGCGATCCCTGCCGCGCTCGACGACGGCGCCTGGCACCAGCTCGCGATCGTCGCCGTCGACGGGGCCCTCCGGGTCGACGTGGACGGTGCCGAGGCCGGCACGGTGCCCGGCGGCCTGGGGGAGGGAGCCATCAGCGCCGTCGCCCTGGGCGAGGGGTTCACGGGCAGCCTCGACGAGGTCCGGCTCTGGTCGACCGCGCGCAGCCTCACCGAGCTGGCCGCGAATGCACGCCGCCCGCTCCACGGCGGCGAGGAGGGCCTGCGGGCGCTCTGGCGGCTCGACGAGGGCTCCGGGACCGAGGCGTTCGACGCCACCCCGTCGGCCCTGGACCTCGCCGTGGCGCTCGACGGCGAAGGCGCCAGCGCCTTCACCGCCTCGGAGGCCTGGCGGGCGCGCGCGGCGAAGCAGGAGCGCCCCATGGCCCTCATCGAGGCCGGCTACGACGCGGACGGCGACCCGATGGCCCTGACCCTCACCGCGCCGCCCGCGCACGGGACGGCCACGATCGATGACGCGGCCCTCCAGATCGCCTACGTCCCGGCCGCGCGCCACCTCGGCCTCGACGCGCTCGCGTACCAGCTCGATGACGGGACCGCCACGTCCGACGCGAGCATCGACATCGAGGTCCACCGGATCCTCGTGTGCCGCGTGACCGCCGACTGCGGCGGCGGCGACCTCTGCGTCACGGGGAGCTGCGAGACCCGCACCGACGTGGACGTCCGCTCCGGCGGCGGCTGCAGCTCGGGCGGCGCGTCCGGCCTCGGTGGCCTCCTCTTCGTCGTGGCACTGTTGGGCTCGCGCCGGTGGCGCCGGCGGGGCGTCCTGGCCGCGGCGCTGCTCGCCGCGGGCGTGGCGAGCGCGGGAGAGCCCGACGGCTTCGCGCTCCAGACCTTCGAGCCGTCACCCGCGGGCGACCGCTTCCTGACCGTGAGCGATCCGCGGGTGGAGGGCCACCTGCAGCCGTCCGTCGCCGTCGCCCTCTCCGTGGCGCGGGATCCCCTGGTCCTCGAGCTGGACGGCGAGGTGGTGCCCGACGGCACGATCGTGCGCCAGCAGCCGTGGGCCTTCGCGCTGGTGTCCCTGCCGCTCTTCGACACCGTCCTCGTGGACGCGAGCTTCCCGGTCGCGTTCGGCCAGTCCGGCCAGCGGCCGCTCCCCGATCTGGCCCGGGTGTCGAGCACGGCGGCCGGCGACCTGCGGCTGGGCGCGCGCGCGGCGCTGCCGGACCTGGGGCCGGTGCACCTGGCGGCGGCGATGGACCTCTGGGTCCCCACCGGCTCGCGCGAGGGGTTCTCCTCCGACGGCGCGGCGCGCGCCCTGCCCAAGGTCATCGCCGGGGGCAGCATGGGGCCCCTGCCGATCGAATGGGGCGCGGAGGCCGGCGTCCTGCTCCGGCGCGGCCGCGACCTCACGTACGCCCGGACCGGCGCGGCGCTGGCCGTGAAGGCGGGCGTCGCGTGGACGGCGGGAGGGCTGCGGATCGGACCGGAGCTCTACGGGAGGGTGCAGTTCGAGGGCAGCCATGCCTCTCCGCTCGAGGGGCTGCTGGGCGCGAGCTACCGCTGGCGCGGCGTCGACGTCGGTGCCGCCGTCGGCACCGCGTTCAACGACGCGCCGGGCGCGGCGCCCCTCCGCGGACTGCTCCGGATCGGGTGGGGCACCGGCTCCACGCGACGACCTTGATCGATCGCGACGTGCCCTCCCTGCGAGGCGATGCTCTCGTCGGCGCGCTCGACCGTTCACGACGCGCGAGCCGCGCCCGGGCATTCCGGGTCGCGGCTCGACTTCCGGAGCCGTGCGGAGTAAAACGATGGCTCCCTTCCCTTCGGGAACGCTTCGGAAGCGCGAGGCGCTCGCCCGACCTGGATCAGGTCGGGCGCTCGCATACGGCACTGCGTGAAAGGTCAGTCGATGGCAACCACGATCGCCAAGGTTCCACCGGTCAGCCGGGATGCGCAGAGCTCGATCCTGGACCTCGAGCCAGATGCGGAGTCGCTCGACTGGATCTGCTATCGCCTCCGGGGTGGGCGCGACCCCGCGCGCGACGCTGCGACTCCGAGCCCTCGCGTCACCTCGACCTCGCTCCCCGGGCTGCGCCCCGGACGCGAGGACATCGAGAAGGCGCTCGGCCAGCTCGTGAGCCTCGGCATGCTGACCTGCTCCGGGCGGCGCTGGAGCATCACCGCGAAGGGCCACGCAGCGGTCGTCCCGCCGCACCGGCCGGGTGCGGCGGAGGCGCCGCGCCCCTGTCCTCCTCGGGCCAGCGCCCGGGTGACGAGCCGCTGAGCCGCCGCTCCCGGCGCCCGCGATTCGATGGCGACTGGAGGGCGCGCGCGGCAAGATCCCGCGATGGCGTCCGACAACGCGCTCGCTCCGGGCGAGGCACTTCGCTTTCAGGATCTGATCCCCTTCGCGGAGCAGGGCATCGCGAGTCGCGTCCTCGCGAAGAAGGGAACGAGCAACGTCACCCTGTTCGCGTTCGAGAAGGGCCAGGGCCTGACCGAGCACACGTCCCCCTACGACGCGCTGGTGGTGCTGATCGAGGGTGCGATGACGCTCACGGTGGGTGGACGACCGGTGAAGGCCGCCGCCGGCACCATCACCCGGCTGCCCGCCAACGTCCCTCACTCCCTCGACGCGGACGAGCGGACGCGGATGCTCCTCGTGATGCTGCGCGACCCGAAGCCGGCCGAGTGAGGGAGGCCGCGTCGCCGCTCGCCCTCGGCCGATTCCGTGGCGGCAACGTCGCTGTCGCGACACGATCGCCCGATGCCGCCCGACGGAGCAGCCCTCTCCCCCCACATCACGCCCGACTCACGCGTCGGTGACCTGCTCGACCGCTGGCCCCAGCTCGAGGCGGTGCTCCTCGAGCTCTCCCCGCGGTACCGCGCGCTCAAGAACCCGGTGCTCCGGCGGACGGTCGCGAAGGTCGCGACGCTCCGGCAGGTGTCCAAGGTCGGCGGCGTCCCGCTCGCCACGCTCGTCGAGCGGCTCCGCGCGGCGGTGGGGCTCGCGCCCCTCGCGGTGGCGGAGGGAGAACCCGTCGCGCGGGAGGAGCCTGGCGCGGAGCGCCCGCCGTGGGCGGTGGAGTCGGCGGTGACGCGGCGCCACGACGCGCGCGCGGCGATCGAGGCGGGGGAGCACCCGCTCCCGAAGGTCATGGCGGACCTCGCGGCGCTCGGCGCCGGGGACGTCTACGAGCTCGTGACGCCGTTCGTCCCGGCGCCGCTGGTCGACCTCGCGCGGGAGAAGGGATTCGCGAGCTTCAGCGTCTCCGAGGGAGACGCCCTGGTGCGGACCTGGTTCCGGAGGGCCGGATGAGCGAGCTCATCAACAACCGCGAGAAGCGCGTCCAGACGCTGAAGGAGATCATCCTCCACCTGCACCGCGGCGAGGCGCCGGAGGCGGTGCGGGGCCGGCTCGCGCAGCTCATCGCCGACGTGGACGCGAGCGAGGTCGCGGCGATGGAGCAGCAGCTCATGGCGGAGGGCATGTCGCACCGCGAGGTGCAGGCCCTCTGCGATCTGCACGCGGACGTGCTGAAGGACGTGCTGTCCCGGCCGCCGACGCCGATGCCGCTCGCCCCGGGACACCCGGTGCACCAGCTCCGCGCGGAGAACCGCGCCCTCGGCGCCGCTGCGCAGGCCGCCCGGCAGCAGGCCCAGCGGCTCGCGGCGCTGCCGGAGGAGGGGCGGTTCGACGCCGAGCGGCGCGAGGCGCTCCGCGCGTTCGAGCCGCTCTGGGAGGTCGACAAGCACTACCAGCGCAAGGAGCACCTCGTCTTCAGCGTGCTCGAGCGCCACGGCACGAAGGGACCGAGCAAGGTCATGTGGGGCAAGGACGACGAGGTCCGCGAGCTCTTGAAGGCCTCGCTCGCCGCGCTCCGGGAGGAGGAGGTCTCGGGGTCGGAGCTCAAGGTCGTCGCGGAGACGGTGCTCGAGCCCGCGCTCGCCGCCCTCGAGGGCATGATCTACAAGGAGGAGAACATCCTCCTCCCGATGACCCTGGGGATGTTCACCGCGGAGGACTGGGGGGAGATCCACCGCCAGAGCCCGGAGTACGGCTGGTGCCTCGTCCCGCCGGCGACCGGCTACCGGCCGCCCGCGCCGCGGCCGCTCCCCGAGGCCGTCCCGCTCCCCGCCTCGCAGGCGGTGCAGTTCCCGACCGGCACGCTCTCCTTCGAGCAGCTCCTCGGGATCTTCCGGACGCTGCCGGTGGACCTCACCTTCGTCGATCGCGAGGACCGCGTGGCGTTCTTCAGCGAGGGTCCCGACCGCGTGTTCTCGCGCTCGCCTGCCGTCATCGGCCGCGAGGTGAAGCACTGCCACCCGCCGAAGAGCGTGCACGTGGTGGAGCGCATCGTCGAGGACTTCAAGGCCGCGCGCCAGAGCGTGGCCGAGTTCTGGATCGACCTCCGCGGCAGGTTCGTGCACATCCGGTACTTCGCCGTCCGCGACCCGGCGGGCGCGTACCTCGGCACGCTCGAGGTGACGCAGGACCTGACCCCGCTGCGCGCGCTCGAGGGCGAGCGCCGGCTCCTCGCCTACGACGCGCCTGCGCCCTGAGGGCCCGGGTCGGCCGCCGTCAGCGCGGCGGGAGCGGCCCCATGTAGCGCAGCAGGCGATGGAGGTGCCGCGAGAGGCCGACGAGCTCGACGCCTGCCGCGGCCTCGGCGACGAAGGTCGTGAGCGCGAACTCGTCCACGAACTCCACCTCGTGAAAGTCGACGCGCACGCGGGTCGCACGCGGGAGGGTCGAGACGAGCGCGAGCACGCGGTCGGCCTCGGCGCCGTCGAACACACCCTCGAGCGCGATCACGACCCGGCCTTCCTCGCTCCGCACCTCATCGAGCGTCACCGCGCATACCCCGCAGCCATGCTGGGCATGGACGGGCACCTGTTACAACGACCACTTCGGGCGCGCCGGTTCTCGCCGGCCTTCGCCGCGCAGCCCCGCGGGGCCGGGCCGTGG
>JAEYOU010000075.1 GCA_023411405.1 Pseudomonadota bacterium
GGCTGTGGACGCGCGGGCGCGGCCCGGCGCGGGGGCGCGGCCTTTTGCGCCTCGGCGGTCGCGGCCGACGGCGGGGGCAACCCCGCGTCGAGCGCCTTGAGCTCCATGTACTTCTTCATGAGCGCGAACGCGGTCGGCGCCGCGTTCGTGGAGCCGAACCCGGAGTGCTCGTTCAGCACCACGACGACGATCTCCGGATCCTCCGCGGGCGCGAACGCCGCGAACCAGGCGTGGTCGCGCTGGAAGTAGGGAACCTGGTGGGCCTTGAGGCGCCTCGCCCCGAGCTTCACCACCTGCGCGGTCCCGGTCTTGCCCGCGACCGTGAACTCCGCGACGCGCTGCGCGTACGCCGTCCCGGAGGGCTTGTTCACGGCCGCGAGCAGCCCCTTCAGCACGGTGTCGCGGGTCGACTTCTTGATGTCGAGCGTCCCGCGCACCTCCGGCTCGAAGGTCTGGAGGACCTTGCCGTCCACTTCCTCGACCCGGAGCACCACCTGCGGCCGCCACACCTTGCCTGTCGCGAGCGCGCCGTAGAAGACGAGCTGCTGCATCGGGGTGACGTTCATGTCGCCCTGCCCGATCGACAGGTTGACCGCCATGCCCTTCTGGTACCCGCCCTTGAGGTGCCTGTCGTGCCAGGCGACGTCCGGCACGACCCCCGGGATCTCCTTCGTGCCCACGTCGAACCCGGTGGGCGCTCCCATGCCGGAGCGCCTCGCCCACTTCGCGATCGCGTCCGCGCCCATCTTCGCGCCGGCCTCGTAGTAGAAGACGTCGCAGCTCGCGCCGAGCGCATGCTCGAAGTTCACCCAGCCGTGCCCGCTGTCCTTGTCGCACCGCCAGCGGAACCGGCCCATGTTGAAGTGCCCCGGGCAGAAGACGGTCGTGCCCGGATGGTAGAGCCCCTCCTCGAGCGCGGCGATGCTGGTGAGCGCCTTGAACGTCGAGCCGGGGTGGTAGTGCTGCTGGATGGCGCGGAAGAGCTCGGGCTGGAGCGGGTCGTTGTGGATGGCGTCGAGCTCGGCCTTGCTGATGCGGCCCGACATCTTGTTGGGATCGGGCGCGGGGCGATCCACGAGGGCGAGCAGGAACCCGGTCTTCGCGTCCATCGCCACGACGACGCCCGCCGTCGCGGGGAAGGTCTTCTCGGCAAAGTCCTGGAGCCGCCAGTCGATCGAGAGGACGAGGTTCTTGCCGGGTACGCTCGGGACCACGCGCTGGTCCTCGGGGATGAGCGAGTCCGCCTCCTCCTTCCGGCGCCCCTTCGCGTCCACCGGGACGCGCTCCTTGCCCTCGATCCCGCGGAGCACGTTCTCCCACTTCCGCTCGAGGCCGCGCCGCCCGACGTAGTCGCCCAGCAGGTACCGGCGCTCCGGCTGGCCGGCCTGCGTGAGGGAGTCGTTGAGCCGCTTGAGCTCCTCCGCCCCGACCTCGTTCATGTAGCCGATGAGGTGGCCGCCCAGCGCGCCGTGCCGGTAGTGGCGGTGCGGGACGGGCAGCACGTCTGCGCCCGGCAGATCCATCTGGTGCGCGAGGAACCGGTCGAGCTCGTCGCGGCCGAGGTCCACCTTCACCGTGAACGGCCGGAACCGCTCCAGCTTGCGCGCGTTCTTGAGCTGCCCGCGCGCGCGGTCGATCTCCTCGGGCGCGAGCTGCACGATCTGCCCGAGCCGGTCGAGCACGTCGGCGCAGGTCTTCCCGCAGAAGTACGGCGTGAGCGTGAGATCGTAGGAGGGCCGCGAGTCCACGAGGATCGCGCCGCTCCGATCGAGGAACCGGCCGCGATCCGCGGGCGTGCGGATCTCCTTCACGAAGTTCTCGTCGGCGCGCTCCTTGTACTCGTCCCCCTTGAGCATCTGGAGGTAGTAGAGCCGCGTCACGAGGACGAGGAAGGCGAGCAGGAGGGCGCCGGTGGCCCAGACGAGCTTGGGCTTGAAGTCCTTCTGGGCCGCGCCGGGCGCGCTGGGGGGGATGAGCGCCATGGGTCACCGGAGCAGGCCCGGATCCTCCCGTCGGAACAGTCCGTCGATCCGCTTCATGCCGGCGTGGACGGCGGGTGAGAGGGCGCCGGTGAGGAGCGCCTCGAGCAGCATGCGCGGCACCAGGCGAACGCCGGGGGCGAGCTCGTCGGGCGCGGCGATCCGCATCAGGACGAGCGCGCCGATCGACGTGACCAGGGCCGCGAACGTGGTCAGCACGGCGTATCCCCAGCGCCCGCGCACGTCCACCGCGGCGTTCACGCCGCGCACGAGCAGGAAGACCAGGACCGCGAGGAACGTGAGGAGGCCCTTCGTGGTCCCCGTGGAGAGGTCGAGCACATACCCGATCCCCGCCGCGCCCACCGAGCCCTCGACGTTCCCCGCGTGGATGGCGAGGTAGACCACGCAGGCGATCGGGAGCATGAGCGAGAAGCTCCCGCCGCCGACCCATCGGAGCAGCGCGCTCTGCAGGGCCGCCACCAGGAGCGCGAACAGGATGTGGGCGAGCGGCTTCACGGGGCCGACCCCGCGGCGGGCGGGGTCGCGCTCGCAGCCGGGGGCGGCGGGCTCGCGGCCGGGGG
>JAEYOU010000077.1 GCA_023411405.1 Pseudomonadota bacterium
GAGCTCGCCCGCCGGATGGAGCGCGGGCGGCGGTGACGCGGGCGGGGCGGCACGCCCCGTGAGATCACCCCCTCACACCCCGCGGCCCAGCGCGGTGGCGATCACCCGCACCTGCTGCATGAGCTCCTCGAACTGCGGTGGGGTGAGCGACTGCGCGCCGTCGGAGAGGGCGCGCTCCGGCTGCGGGTGGACCTCGACGATGACGCCGTCCGCGCCGGCGGCGATGCCGGCGCGCGCCATCGCGGCGACGTGCGCCCGCAGGCCGATGCCGTGGGAGGGATCCACCATCACCGGCAGGTGGGTGAGGGCCTTGAGGACCGGGACGGCGTTCAGGTCGAGCGTGTTGCGGGTCATCGTCTCGAACGTGCGGATGCCCCGCTCGCAGAGCGCGACCTGGTAGTTGCCGCGCGAGACCAGGTACTCGGCGGCCATGAGCCACTCCTTGATCGTCGCGGAGGGGCCGCGCTTCAGGAGCACCGGCCGCCGGAGCGCGCCGAGCTGCTTCAGGAGCGAGAAGTTCTGCATGTTGCGGGCGCCGAGCTGGAGGACGTCGCAGTAGTCGGCGACCATCGGCAGGGTCTCGACGTCCATCACCTCGGTGACGATCTTGAGGCCGGTCGCCTCCCGGGCGAGCGCGAGGAGCTTCAGCCCCTCCTCGGCGAGCCCCTGGAACTCGTACGGGCTCGTCCGCGGCTTGTAGGCCCCGCCCCGCAGGAACCGCGCGCCGGCCTTCTTCACGGCGTGGGCGCACGCGAGGATCTGCTCCTTCGACTCGACCGAGCACGGGCCGGCCATGATGGCGAGGTCCTTGCCGCCGAGCGGTACGCCCCCGACGTCGATGACGGTGTCCTCCTCCTTCACCTCGCGGGAGACGAGCTTGAACGGCTGCGAGACCCGGAGCGCGTCGGCGACCCCGGGGAGGATGGTGAACTGGTCGGGGTCGAGCGGCCCCTTGTTGCCGGTGATGCCGATCGCGATCCGCTGCGCGCCCGGGATGGGGTTGGGCGTGAGCCCGAGCGCCCGGATCCTCTCGACCACCGCCTCCACCTGCTCGGCGGTGGCGTGCTGCTGCATGACGACCAGCATCCTGCTCCCTCCTGGCGTGCCCGCGTCCCGGGCACCCGTTGCCCGCCCGCCGTGCAGCGGGGCGTCTGTGGGTTCACGCGCCGTTCGTGGCGCCCCGTCGCAGCGCGGGCGCGCGCGCCGGGGCACGCCGGACCGGCGATGGACCCGGCGTTGCACGTCGCGGCGGACGGGAGACAACCATACCATGCGCCGAATCCTCGTCGTCCGGACCGGATCGCCCACGCCGCAGGCCCGCGCGCGCTTCGGGGAGTTCACCGAGTGGTTCGAGCGCCTCCTCGCGCCGGCGGTCGTCGTGGTGGACGCCGTCGAGGAGGCGCCGTTCCCGGCGCGGGACCGGATCGCCGGTGTGGTGGTGACCGGCTCCCTGGACAGCGTGACCGCGCCGAGGCCCTGGATGGAGCGGGCCGGCGCCTGGCTCGTGGACGTCTCACGGACGGTGCCGGTGCTCGGCGTCTGCTTCGGCCACCAGCTCCTCGCGCGCGCGCTCGGCGGGGCGGTCGAGCGGAACCCGAAGGGTCCCGAGGTCGGGACGCGCGAGATCGCCCTGACCGCCGAGGGCCGGCGCGACCCCCTCTTCTCCGGCCTGCCGGGCACGCTCTTCGTGCAGGAGAACCACGAGGACCACGTCCCGGCGCCACCGCCCGGCGCGACGGTGCTCGCGGGCAACGACCACTCGCCGGTGCAGGCCTTCGCGCACGGCGGCATCCGCGCGGTCCAGTTCCACCCGGAGTTCGACGCGGCGCGCAACCGCGTGATCTGCACGGAGACGCGCGCGCGCCTGGAGGCGGTTCGCCCCGGGCTCGGGGACGCCGCCCTGGCGTCGATCCGCGAGACCCCCAAGGCGGAGCGGGTCCTCGCGAACTGGGTAAGGTCGTACGTGGGCGTCTAGCCTCTCCCGAGCCCGACCGCCTACACCGCCGCGCCGGCCTCCTCGCGCGCGCCGGACTGCCGCCGCGAGAGCCAGCCGTGCATGACCGCAAGGAGCTGGTCGGGATCGACCGGCTTCGCGACGTAGTCCGAGGCCCCGGCCTCGAGCGCCTTCTCGCGGTCCTCCTTCATGGCCTTGGCCGTGAGGGTGATGATCGGGAGGGCCCGGAAGTCGATCCGGCCGCGGATCGCCTGGATGGCGGAGAGGCCGTCCATCTCCGGCATCATCGTGTCCATCAGCACGAGGTCGACGTCGGGGTTCTCCTCGAGGAGACGGATCGCCTCGCGGCCGTTCTCGGCGTGGATCACCCGCATCCCGCGCGACTCGAGCACGCTGTTGATGGCGAAGACGTTCCGCACGTCGTCGTCGGCGAGGAGCACGACCCGGCCGTCGAAGTCGGCGCCGGCGGGGAGGGGGCGCTCCGGGTCCAGGGGCGCGAAGGACGACTCCACCGCGGCCCGGTCCTCCGGCCCGGCGTACCGCTCCGGCAGGAACAGGGTGAAGGTGCTGCCCGCGCCCGGCGCGCTGTCCACGTGGATGGTGCCGCCCAGGAGCCGGGCGATCTCGCGGCTGATGGTGAGCCCCAGCCCGGTGCCGCCGTACTTGCGGCTCGTGGTGCCGTCCGCCTGCTGGAACGCCTCGAAGATGAGCTTCTGCTTCTCGCGCGGGATCCCGATGCCGGTGTCCCGGACCGCGACCGCCACCTGGCCGGCGCCATCGGGGGCGCGCCGCCGGCCCAGGGTGACGGTGACGGAGCCGTGGTCCGTGAACTTGAAGGCGTTGGAGAGCAGGTTCTTCAGGATCTGCTGGACGCGGCTGGCGTCGGTGAAGAGCACCGCGGGCAGCTCCGGCTCGGCCACCACCTCGAAGGCCAGCCTCTTCTGCTCCGCGACGTGGCGGAAGTTGGTCTCGAGGTACTCCTGGAGCGTCGCGACCGGGACGTGGGCGGGCTCGATCTGCATCTTGCCGGCCTCGACCCGCGACAGGTCGAGGATCTCGTTGATGAGCGAGAGGAGCTCGTTGCCCGAGGTGTAGACCGTGCTCGCGAAGCGGACCTGCTCCGCCGTGAGGTTCCCCTCGCGGTTCTCCATCAGCATCTTCGAGAGGATGAGCAGGCTGTTGAGCGGCGTGCGCAGCTCGTGGGACATGTTCGCGAGGAACTCGGACTTGTACCGGGAGATGAGCTGGAGCTGCTCGGCCTTCTCCTCGAGGCTCCGGCTCGCCAGCTCGACCTCCGTGTTCTTCTGCTCCAGGAGGCGGGCCTTCTCGTTCAGCTCGCCGGCCTGCGCCTCGAGCTCGGCGTTGGACCGCTTGAGCTCCTGGAGCAGCTCGTCGGTCCGCATGGACGAGCCGATCATGTTGAGGATGACGCCCACGTTGTCCATGAGCTGGTCGAGGAAGGCGAGGTGGTTCGGGACGAACTCGCTGAACGAGGCGAGCTCGATCACCGCCTTGGCCTCGCCCTCGAAGAGCACCGGGAGCACCACCACGCACCGGGGCGGCGCCTCGCCCATCCCCGACGCGATGTAGATGAAGTCGTTCGGGACCGACGAGAGGAGGATCCGCTTCTTCTCGAAGGCGCACTGGCCGATCAGCGTCTCGCGGATCCGGTACGAGCTGGAGAGCGTCTTCCGCCCGCCGAACCCGTAGCTGGCGACGAGGTTCAGCACCGGCTCGCCGCGATCCCTGTCGTTCTCGAGGAGGTAGAACGCGCCGTGCTGCGCGTTGACGAGCGGCGTGAGCTCGGAGATGAGCGCCTCGGCCACCGAGACGACGTTCCGCTGGCCCTGCATCATGCTGGAGAAGTTGGCCAGGTTGGTCTTGAGCCAGTCCTGGGCGGTGTTCTTCGCGGTCGTCTCCTTCAGCGTCGCGATCATCTGGTTGATGTTGTCCTTGAGCGCGGCCACCTCGCCCTGCGCCTGGACGGTGATCGACCGGGTCAGGTCGCCCTTGGTCACGGCGGTGGAGACCTCGGCGATGGCGCGCACCTGCGCCGTCAGGTTGCCGGCGAGCTGGTTCACGTTGTCGGTGAGGTCGCGCCACGTGCCGGCCGCGCCGGGCACCTTGGCCTGGCCGCCCAGCTTGCCCTCGATGCCGACCTCGCGGGCCACGCCGGTCACCTCGTCGGCGAAGATGCGGAGCGTGTCGGTCATCGAGTTGATCGTCTCGGCGAGGGCGGCGACCTCGCCCTTCGCCTCGAGCACGAACTTCTGGGTGAGGTCGCCGTTGGCGATCGCCGTCACGACCTTCACGATGCCGCGCACCTGGGTCGTCAGGTTCGAGGCCATGAAGTTCACGTTGTCGGTGAGGTCCTTCCAGGTGCCGGCGACGCCGGGCACGCGGGCCTGGGCGCCCAGCTTCCCCTCGACGCCCACCTCGCGGGCCACCGTGCTCACCTGGTCGGCGAAGGTGCGGAGCGTGTCCGTCATCGAGTTGATGGTCTCGGCGAGGGCCGCCACCTCGCCCTTCGCCTCGAGCACGAACTTCTGCGAGAGGTCGCCGTTCGCGACCGCGGTCACGACCTTCACGATGCCGCGCACCTGGGTGGTCAGGTTCGAGGCCATGAAGTTCACGTTGTCGGTGAGGTCCTTCCAGACGCCGGAGACGCCGCGCACGTCGGCCTGCCCGCCCAGGCGCCCGTCGGTGCCGACCTCCTTCGCGACGCGGGTCACCTCGGCGGCGAAGGAGTTGAGCTGATCCACCATGACGTTGATGGTGTTCTTCAGCTCGGAGATCTCGCCCCGGGCCTCGACGGTGATCTTCTGCGAGAGGTCGCCGCGGGCGACCGCGGTCGTCACCTTGGCGATGTTGCGCACCTGGCTCGTCAGGTTGGCGGCGAGGAGGTTCACGTTGTCGGTGAGGTCCTTCCACGTGCCGGAGACGCCCTTCACCTCCGCCTGCCCGCCCAGCTTGCCCTCGGTGCCGACCTCCTTCGCGACGCGGGTCACCTCGGCGGCGAACGAGTTGAGCTGATCGACCATCACGTTGATGGTGTTCTTGAGCTCGAGGATCTCGCCGCGCGCCTCGACGGTGATCTTCTGCGAGAGGTCGCCGCGGGCGACCGCGGTCGTCACCTTGGCGATGTTGCGCACCTGCGTCGTCAGGTTGGCGGCGAGGCCGTTCACGTTGTCGGTGAGGTCCTTCCAGGTGCCGCTGACGCCCTTCACGTCGGCCTGGCCGCCCAGCTTGCCCTCGGTGCCGACCTCCTTCGCGACGCGGGTCACCTCGGCGGCGAAGGAGCGGAGCTGATCGACCATCACGTTGATGGTGTTCTTGAGCTCGGAGATCTCGCCGCGCGCCTCGACGGTGATCTTCTGCGAGAGGTCGCCGTTCGCGACGGCGGTCGTCACGAGGGCGATGTTGCGCACCTGGTTCGTGAGGTTCGCGGCGAGGCCGTTCACGTTGTCGGTGAGGTCCTTCCAGGTGCCGCTGACGCCCTTCACGTCGGCCTGGCCGCCGAGGCGCCCCTCGGTGCCGACCTCCTTCGCGACGCGGGTCACCTCGGCGGAGAACGACCGGAGCTGGTCCACCATCGTGTTGATGGTGTTCTTGAGCTCGGAGATCTCGCCGCGCGCCGGGACGGTGATCTTCTGCGAGAGGTCGCCGTTCGCGACGGCGGTCGTCACGAGGGCGATGTTGCGCACCTGGTTGGTCAGGTTCGCGGCGAGGCCGTTCACGTTGTCGGTGAGGTCCTTCCACGTGCCGGAGACGCCCTTCACGTCGGCCTGGCCGCCCAGCTTGCCCTCGTTGCCGACCTCCTTCGCCACGCGGGTCACCTCGGCGGCGAAGGAGTTGAGCTGATCGACCATCTTGTTGATGACGTCCTTGATCTGGAGGATCTCGCCCTTCACGTCGACGGTGATCTTCCGCGTCAGGTCGCCGTTCGCGATCGCGGCCGACACCTTGGACACGTCCCGGAGCTGGACGGTCAGGTTGGAGGCCATGGCGTTCACGTTGTCGGTGAGGTCCTTCCACGTCCCGGACACGCCGCGCACGTTGGCCTGGCCGCCGAGCTTGCCCTCCGTGCCCACCTCCTTCGCGACGCGGGTCACCTCCGCCGCGAAGGAGTTGAGCTGATCGACCATCTTGTTGATGACGTCCTTGATCTGGAGGATCTCGCCCTTCACGTCGACGGTGATCTTCTGCGTCAGGTCGCCGTTCGCGATCGCGATCGCCACCTTCGACACGTCGCGGAGCTGCACGGTCAGGTTGGACGCCATCGTGTTGACGTTGTCGGTGAGGTTCTTCCAGGTGCCGCTGACGCCCTTCACGTCGGCCTGGCCGCCGAGCTTGCCCTCCGTGCCGACCTCCTTCGCGACGCGGGTCACCTCGGCGGCGAAGGAGTTGAGCTGGTCCACCATCGTGTTGATGGTGTTCTTCAGCTCGTAGATCTCGCCGCGGGCGTCGACGGTGATCTTCTGCGAGAGGTCGCCGTTCGCGACGGCGGTCGTCACCTTGGCGATGTTGCGCACCTGGGCGGTGAGGTTCGCCGCGAGGCCGTTCACGTTGTCGGTGAGGTCCTTCCAGGTGCCGGAGACGCCCTTCACGTCGGCCTGGCCGCCCAGCTTGCCCTCGTTGCCGACCTCCTTCGCGACGCGGGTGACCTCCGCCGCGAACGACGAGAGCTGATCGACCATCACGTTGATGGTGTTCTTGAGCTCGAGGATCTCGCCGCGGGCGTCGACGGTGATCTTCTGGGAGAGGTCGCCCTTCGCCACCGCGGTCGTCACCTTGGCGATGTTGCGCACCTGGGCGGTGAGGTTGGCCGCGAGCAGGTTCACGTTGTCGGTGAGGTCCTTCCAGGTGCCGGAGACGCCCTTCACGTCGGCCTGGCCGCCCAGCTTGCCCTCGTTGCCGACCTCCTTCGCGACGCGCGTCACCTCGGCGGCGAAGGAGTTGAGCTGGTCCACCATCGAGTTCACGGTCGTGCCGATGCGGAGGAACTCGCCGCGGACCGGGCGCCCCTCGATCTCGAGCGAGATCTTCTGCGAGAGGTCCCCGCGCGCGACCGCGGTGATGACGCGCGCGACCTCGTTGGTCGGCGCGACGAGGTCGCCGATGAGCTGGTTGACCGCGTGGGTCGCCGCCGCCCAGGCGCCCTTCGCTGGACCGACCGAGGCGCGCTCGGTCATCTTCCCCTCCTGCCCGACCGTCTTCCCCACGCGCAGGAGCTCCCGGGAGAGGTGCTCGTTGAGGCCCAGGATGTCGTTCAGGAGCTCGCCCGCGCGCGCGAGCACGCCGTCCTTGCGGAATGGCAGCCGGATGGAGAAGTCGCCGGCCTTGACCGCGGTGAGCACGTCCTCGAGCGCCTCGAGCTCCTCCTGGCTGCTCCGCGGCAGGAGGTCCCACTCGGACTCCGTCACGCGGGCGCGGGCGTCGGCGCGGGCGCCGCGGCCCCCCGTGCGCCCCGCCGGCCGGGACGGCCTGGGAGAACGCTTCGAGGTGGGCTTTCGCTCGCCGGCGGTGCGTGGGGTCGCGCTGGGCATGGGGGTTTCCGCATCAGAGAGGGGAGACCCCCAACATCCGACCGGGGCCGCTCGCTCGCCAGCTACGCACCCCAACTGGCACGCCCTTTCCCGTCCGCCCGACCTTCCCGGGGAGTGCTCCTCGCTCGATCGGAGCCCTACCGTCCGAGCCATGCTGCGCAAGGCGCTCTCGGGCGCCGACTCCCAGGTCGACGGCGCCAAGGCAGCCGCGGAGGCGCGCGTCCGGATCCTGGTGGTCGACGACCGCCCGGAGAACCTGCTCGCCGTCGACTCGGTCCTCCGGGATCCCGCCTACGAGGTCGTCCAGGCCCGCTCCGGCGCCGAGGCGCTCCGCTTCCTCCTCCACGAGGACTGCGCGCTCATCCTCCTCGACGTCCAGATGCCGGAGATGGACGGGTTCGAGGTGGCGCGGCTGGTGCGCGGCAACCCGCGCACGCGCTCGATCCCGATCGTCTTCATGACGGCCGTCAGCCGCGACGAGCGGTTCATCGCCCGCGGCTACCAGCTCGGCGCCATCGACTACTTGCTGAAGCCCGTCGATCCCCACGTGCTCCGCGGCAAGGTGGCGGCGCTCGTCGAGCTGCACCGCGCCCGCCAGGAGATCGCGCGGCAGGCGCTGCTCCTCCGCGACCGCGACCGCGAGGAGCGGCAGCGCGCGCTCGAGCAGGCGGAGCTGCGAAGCCTGCGGCGGCAGCAGGCGGCGGCGGAGCGGTACGCCCGGCTCATGGACGGGATCTCCCACGCGGTGGTCTGGAGCGCGGACCCGGTCACCCTCGTCTGCACCCTGGTGAGCAAGAGCACCGAGGGGCTGCTCGGGCGGCCGGCGGGCGACTGGACGCGTCCCGACGCGTGGGCCGAGCTCGTGCCCCCGGCGGACCTGGAGCGGTTCCTCGCCACGCTCCGCACCGCCGCGGCGGGAGCGTTCGCGACCCTCGACCACGGCCTCGTCCGCCGCGACGGGTCCGTCGGCGCGTTCCACACCGAGCTGCGCGTCTTCACCGACCGCGAGCGCGGCGCGCCGGAGCTGCGCGGCTTCTCGGTGGACGTCACCGAGGCGCGCCGGGCCGAGGAGGCGCTCGCGTTCCTCGCGCGCGCGAGCGTGGAGCTGTTCTCGTCGCTCGACCCGCGCGAGATCGCGCGCCGCCTCGCGGCGCTGGCGGTCCCGCTCCTGGGCGCGTCCTGCCGCGTCGCCTTCCTCCTGCCGGACGGCGAGGTCCAGGC
>JAEYOU010000472.1 GCA_023411405.1 Pseudomonadota bacterium
CCCGCGCGCCCGGGGCTCCGTCTCGGCGACACGACGTCGCGAGCGCGTCGGCCAGGGTGGAGCCGAGACGGAGCACCCATTCGCCGCCCGGAGCGGCTGCGCCGGCGCCGCGCGCCGGCCGGGGATCGTGGCGCCGCGCCGGACCGCGGCGCGGAACGGAGGAGCGGATGAGGGCGCTGGAGGAGTTCCTGGTGGTGATCCGAGAGAACCGCGCGGGGCGGGGTGGGGTCGCCATGTCCTGCTGCTCCGCGCACCCGCTCGTGCTGCGCGCGCTCTTCCGCACCGCGCTCCGCCACGACACGTTCGCGCTGGTGGAGTCCACCTCCAACCAGGTGGACCAGCACGGCGGGTACACCGGGCTGAAGCCGCCCGACTTCGCGCGGATGGTCCGCGGGCTCGCCGCGGAGGAGGGCTTCCCGGAGGAGCGGGTGCTGCTCGGCGGCGATCACCTGGGGCCCAACACGTGGCGCGCGAAGCCGGCGCACGAGGCGATGAGCGAGTCGCTCCGCCTGGTCGCCGCCTACGTCCGGGCCGGCTACCGGAAGATCCACCTGGACGCCAGCTTCGTGTGCGCCGGCGATCCGCGGCCGCTCTCCCCGGAGGTCGTCGCCGACCGGTGCGCGCAGATGGCGGAGGTCTGCGAGGGGTCGCACGACGGCACCGCGCCGGTCTACGTCGTGGGCACCGAGGTCCCGACGCCCGGCGGCGTCCGCGACGACGAGCAGCTGCAGGTCACGTCGGCGGCGGACGTGCACGCCACGCTCGAGGTGTTCCGCAGGGCGTTCCTGCGGTACGACCTGGAGAAGGCGTGGGACCGCGTGGTCGGGCTCGTGGTGCAGCCCGGGGTGGAGTTCGGTGACGGCGTGGTCCACGACTACCCGGGCGCGCCCGAGCTCGCCCGGGCCGTCCTCGACCACCCCGGCATGGTGTACGAGGCGCACTCGACCGACTACCAGGCCGGCCGCGGGCTGCGCCACCTCGTGCGAGATCACTTCTGCATCCTCAAGGTGGGGCCCTGGCTCACCTACGCGCTGCGAGAGGCGCTCTTCCTCCTCGAGCTGATGGAGCGCGAGCTGGCGCCGCCCTCCCCCTCGCGCTTCCGCGACACGCTCACGCAGGTGATGAAGGCGGACCCGAAGCACTGGGAGGGGTACTACGGCGGCGCTCCGGCCGACGTCGCCTACAAGCTCGCGTTCAGCTACTCGGATCGCGCCCGGTACTACCTCGGCCGGCAGGAGGTCGTGGACGCCCAGGCGCAGCTCTTCCGCAACCTCGCGCCGCGCATCCCCGCGGGCCTCGTCAGCCAGTACATGCCGCCGGCGTTCCTCCGCGTCCGCGCCGGCGCGCTCGCGCCCACGGCCCTGGATCTGGCGGTGGAGCGGGTCTGCGACGTGATGGAGCTGTACCACCAGGCCGGCAGCGCGCCTGCCGCCCCCACCGCGTCCGGCGCCTCCGGCGCCGCGCCGGGAGGCCCCCGATGCTGATCGGCATCTCTCCGCTGCTCTCGCCCGAGCTGCTGGCCACGGCCTGCCGCATGGGCCACGGCGACGACCTCGTCCTCGCGGACGCGCACTTCCCGGCCGAGTCGCTCAACGCTCGCGTGCTGCGCGCCGACGGCCTGCGCATCGCCGACCTGCTCGACGCGTTGCTGCCGCTGTTCGCCCTGGACGCGTACGTCCCGGAGCCGGTCGTCATGATGGCCGCCGTCCCCGGCGACACGCTCGATCCGGCCGTCGAGGATCGCTACCGGGCGGCCATCCGGCGCCACCACCCGGGCGCGCCGGAGATCGCGCGCGTCCCGCGGTTCGAGTTCTACGAGCGCGCCCGCAAGGCCTTCGCCGTGGTCATGACCGGCGAGACCGCCAAGTACGGCAACGTCCTGCTCAAGAAGGGCGTGACGCCCGGAGCCGCCGATCTTCGCCCCTCACCGCAGAAGGAGTCCTGAGCTCATGTCCGCCACCTCGACCGCCTCGTCGCCCCTGTCCCTGCCGGAGTTCGAGCGCGCCGCAGACGGGGTCGACCCGGCCCGCGTCCCCACCCGCACCCTGCACTCCGGGGCGCGTATCCCCGCGATCGGGCTCGGGACGTTCGGCTCCGACCGCTTCCGGGGCGAGGACATCGCGGCGGCGGTCGTCGGCGCGGCCAGCGTCGGCTACCGCCACTTCGACTGTGCGTCGGTCTACGGCAACGAGCACCTCATCGGCGCGGCGCTCTCCAGGATCCGGCGCGGCGGGGTGGAGCGCGAGGAGCTGTGGGTCACCTCGAAGCTCTGGAACGACAAGCACGGCGAGGGGGACGTCGTCGAGTCCTGCCGCAGGTCGCTCGCGGACCTGCAGCTCGAGTACCTCGATCTCTACCTCGTGCACTGGCCGTTCCCGAACTACCACGCCCCCGGCTGCGACGTGAGCTCGCGCTCGCCCGACGCCAGGCCCTACATCCACGAGGGCTACATGCGGACCTGGCGCCAGATGGAGCGCCTCGTGGACCTCGGGCTCGTGCGGCACATCGGCACCTCGAACATGACCGTCCCGAAGCTCCGCAGGGTCCTCGCCGACGCGCGCATCAAGCCGGCGTGCAACGAGATGGAGCTGCACCCGCACTTCCAGCAGCCCGAGCTGTTCCGGTTCGTGCGGGACCAGGGGATCGTCCCGATCGGCTTCTGCCCGATCGGCTCGCCGACGCGGCCGGATCGCGATCGGACCGCCGCCGACACGGTGGACATCGAGGATCCCGTCGTCGTCAGGATCGCCCAGCGCCTCGGCGTCCACCCCGCCACCGTCTGCGTGAAGTGGGCGGTGCAACGCGGCCAGGTCCCCATCCCGTTCTCGACGAAGCGCAACGAGTACCTCGCCAACCTTCAGGCGGCGGTCTCGCCTCCGCTCACGCCGGAGGAGATGCAGGCGATCGCCGGGATCGACCGCAACTGCCGGCTCATCAAGGGGCAGGTCTTCCTCTGGAAGGAGGGCCAGAGCTGGGAGGACCTGTGGGATCCGAGCGGGGAGATCACGCCTCCCTGAGCTCCCGCCTCGACGATCCCGCCGGGGTCCCGCTGTCTCTCGCAACACACCCGGCGGGCGCGCACCGGCCGTCGTCTGGCGTCGCCGGACGACGCTGCGCAATGTTGCCCCGTGCCGCCAATGGACGAGGGGCAAAGCCTCCGGCTCTGCGACTATCTCGCGGAGCGGCAGGAGGACATCCTCGCCCACTGGGAACGTGCCGTCAGGGACGCGACCGGGGCGAGGGAGCTGACGGCGCCGGCGCTGAGGGATCACGTCCCGGATCTGCTCGGACGGCTCGCCTCGATCGTCCGGACCGTCCACGAGCCCCGCTCCACGGCGCTCGGCGACTTGCCCGATCGGCATGCCCTCCACCGCCTGGAGGTCGGCTTCGACCTCCGCGACGCAGTCCGCGAGCTCGCGCTGCTGCGCGACGTCGTGCTCCGGCTCTGGGAGCCTCACGCCGCCCGCCGGGATGCGGCCTCGGTGGCGAGGGAGACCGGGGCCTTCGCCGAGGCGGTGGACGAGGTCATCGCGCGGTCCGTCGACCGCTACACCCGCACGCGCGAGAGGACGCTCGCGTCGCTCGACCGGGTCTCGGCCGCGGCGCAGGGCACCGGGGATCTGGAGACGTTCCTCCCCCGCCTGCTGCAGGTGCTCCTCGACACCACCGAGGCCGTGGACGCCGCGCTCATCTACCTGGCGGAGGAGCGCGGCTTCCGCGTCCGCGCAGCCGCCGGCCTGGGCGCCGACGCGGCCCTCGGCTTCACGCTGCCCCGGGGAGAGGGGCTCCTGGGTCGCGTCGTGGGGGCGAGGGAGCCGATCCTCGTGCGCGACGCGGGACGGGAGCCGCTCGTCCGCACCCCCGGCCTCGGCGCCGGAGCGATCAAGGCGCTGTACGCCGTCCCGCTCCTCCACGACTCCGGCGTGATCGGCGCCACGTTCATGGGCTCGGCGAGCGCGTACGACTTCTCCGACGACGACAAGCTCGTCCTCCGGGCGCTCGCGCAACGCGCGACGTCGATCATCGTGCAGGCCCAGCTCCTCGCGAGGGAGCGGGAGGCGCTCGCGGCGCTCCGGCGCAGCGAGGGAGAGCTCCGGAGGATCCTCGAGATCTCGCCGGACATGCTCGCGGTCGGCGGGGCCGACGGGTACCTGAGGCGGGTCAACCCGGCCTTCTCCCGCGTGCTGGGCTCCCCCGAGGCCGACCTCCTGGCGCGGCCGTACGCCGAGCTCATCCTCCCGGAGGACCGCGAGCGGGTCGAGGAGGAGCTCCGGCGGGTCCTCGGCGGGCGCCCCGCGCATCGCTTCGAGTTCCGGATGCTGCGGGACGACGGGGCGGTGCGATGGGTCTCCTTCAACGCCGCGGCCGAGCAGGGCGGGAGCCTGTTCATCGCGGTGGGCCGGGACGTGACCGACGAGCGCGAGCGCTCCGAGTTCGAGCAGCAGCTCATCGGGATCGTCAGCCACGACCTCCGGAACCCGCTCAGCACGATCCACACGTCCGCGACGGTCCTCGTGCGGCGCGCGGACGAGCTCGACGAGCGGACCGTCAAGGCGGTCGCGCGCATCCACTCCGCGGCCGAACGGGCCGCCGAGCTGATCCGCGACCTCCTGGACTTCACGCGGGCCCGGACGGCGGGCGGGATCCCCATCGTCCCCCAGCCGTTCGACCTGCACGAGCAGGTCCGTCGGGTGGCGGAGGAGGTGCACGCCTCGTTCCCGGAGCGGGCGCTGGAGTTCGAGGAGCGCGGAGATGGGGAGGGATCCTGGGATCCGGCCCGGATCCGTCAGGTCGTCGAGAACCTCGTCTCGAACGCGTTCAAGTACGGCGCGGCGGACGCGCCCATCGTCGTCCGCACGCTCGGTGGCGACCGCTGGATCCGGCTCGAGGTCCACAACGACGGGCCGCCGATCGAGCCGGCCCTCCTGCCGCACGTCTTCGAGCCGCTGCGGCAGGGACACCGGACGGGGGGCGTCGGGGGCGTGCGGGGCGTCGGGCTGGGGCTCTACATCGTCGATCACATCGCGCGCGCGCACGGCGGCGGCGTCGAGGTGCACTCGACCGCCGCGGAGGGCACCACGTTCATCGTACGGTTGCCGCGGGAGCCGCCGGCCTAGCCTAGCGGGCTCGCGAGAAGCGCGGGACGAGGAGCACCACCTTGCCCTCGACGATCTCTCTCCAGGTCCGCGCCGCCGTCCTGCCGCCGCCGCCGACGTCGGCGAGGCTCAGCCGGTTCCGCTTCACCGCGCGCACGATCGCCCAGTTGAACGCGTCCACGCGCCGCGCGAGGGCGGGGCCGGACCGCGTGCAGCGCTGGTCCGGAGGTCCGAACGTCGAGACGATCACGTTCGGGACGTTCCGGTGCAGCAGGTCGGCGATGATCTCCAGATCGCGCGCGAAGCGGCGGAGCGGGGTCCCGCCGCATGCGTCCGCCGCCCCGACGGCCAGCGTCACGAGGAATGGGCGCAGCGCGACGACGTTCCGGAGCTGATCGCGACGGATCGACTCCGACGTCACGCCCGGAGCGGTGAGGTCGATGACGCGCACGCGCCTCCCCGTGCTCCCGAGCACCGCGGCGATCCGGTCGGGATCTCCGGCCTGCATCCCGAGGTGCGCCTGCTCGCCGAGGGCGACGTAGACGAGCTCGCGCGGGAGGGTCCGCGCCGGGGCGAGGACGAGGGAGGTGAAGAGGAGGATCCGGCAGGCGGACCGCGGGGCGCACGAGGGAGGCATCACGCAGCGCAGGCGAGCAAGGTCGATGCCTGCGGAGGAGCGACGCCTCGAGATCCCGCGGGCCGTGGCTTCCCGGCGGGTCGCAGGCGCACGACACGCGCGGATTGCGGCACCGCGGACGCGAGATGCCAGGGGTCGCGCGTCGGCGCCGCCGGTGGCGCGCGGGTGAATCGGTCGCCGAGATACCGGACGGAGGATCAACTTCGGCCGCCGCCGTGGTCAAGCTTCGATCCGGAAGCGAGGGGATTGGCCGGTTCCTCTTCCCCGTGAGGACGTCCGCCTCGGCCAGCCCCTCGCTTCCCCTGCCGCCCCGCACCGGCGCCATGGCGAATTGCCAGCGCGAGGAGCGAAACGCCACGCTCCGGCGCGGGGCCTGCGGGATCAGAAGCTGCGCTCGAGGCTCGCGCGACGATTCCGGCCCCAGCAGCTCTCGCCGTGCTGCGAGCAGACCGGACGCTCCTTGCCGTAGCTCACGGTCCTGAGCTGCGTGGAGGCCACGCCGAGCGACAGCAGGTAGCGCTCGACCGCGGCGGCCCTCCGGCTCCCGAGCGCGACGTTGTACTGGGCCGTCCCGCGCTCGTCGGCGTGCCCCTCGACCGTCACCCGGAGGCCGGGCACGTTCGAGAGGCAGCGTGCGACCCGCTGCAGCACGGGGAGGTCCTCGTCCCGGAGCGTGGACTGGTCGAACGAGAAGTGGGCGACCGCGCTGGTGCACGCGGCGAGCTCAGGCGTGATCGCCCGGCAGGTGGAGTCGACGCAGAGCTCGGAGAAGGCGCAGTCGGCGTCGCTGCCGCACCGCGCGACGGCGGGCTGGGCGGGGGGAGGAGCCTCGACGGCCGCGGTCGAAGGGGCGGCGGGCACCTCCGTCACCTCCCGGGCCGGCGGCGAGCTCTGGGTGGCGCAGCCCGACGCGAGGAGCGCGACGGCGAGGGTTTGTGCCAGGTGCGTGCGGTTCATGGAGAGGTCTCCTGTGGAGGGGTGGGATCGCCCGCACGCCCGGGTAGCAAACAGGGTGCCACGGCCGGGGCCCATGGCCCCGCGCGGGGGATCGCTGTCAGCCGGTGGCACGAGTTCGAGGCGGGCCACCGTGGAGGCGGAGGTGTGTCGCCGTGCTCCTCGGGCGGATCTCGAGCCGCAGAGCTTCCTTCGACTACGGACAACTCGCGAGCTGTCGATCCGGTTCCCTGGTGCGAGCGTGGGGGATCCGCTCGACGAAGGCCGACGTCCTCGTCAATGCATCGCGTGCGGCCCGTCGACGCGGGGCCGACTCGTCTGTCCTCGGAGCGCATCGAGGCGAACCGAGACGAGCCGGCGCTCGTGGGGCGCGAGCTCGGCCGCCTCGACGGTCCGCTCGACCCACTCGCTGGCCTCGAGGAGCGCGTTGCGCCCGTCGCCCGGGGGGAGCCGCGGGACGAGCTGCCCGAGGACCTCGACGATCCGGGCGAGCACGCGCGGGTGGCCCGAGGAGAACCGGATGAGTCCGCCGAAGCCGTCCTCGACCATCCGGCGCAGCGTGAGGCCGGGAGCGAACACGGTCCTCCCGTTCCGCTCGCACCGGATCCACTCGGCCCCTTCCCCGAAGCGGGTCGCGCTGGCGATCACCGCGGCGAGCTGGTTCACGGCCGTGACCGCGGTGGTCTCGTCGTTGACGCCCGGTGAGAGCGCCCGCAGCCCTACGTCGGCGAGGAGGCGGACGCCGTAGAGCACGTCCTGATCCTCCGTCCGCTCCTCGCCCAGCGCGACGGCGCCGACGACCGGCGCCCTCTCCGCCGGGGAGAGCGGGCGCGGGGGCCAGTAGACGACGAGCGGCTGCCCGGGCAGCACGAAGTCCCCGGCGGCGACGAGGATCTGCGCGCCCGAGGTGCCGTCCGGGAGCGCCGCGGCCAGGCGAGGACCATCCACGAGCTGCACGAAGCCGTGCCCATCCGAGCAGACGACGCCGTGGGCGCGCGGGTGCAGCCGGTCCGCCGGGGCCGCGACCCGGTCGCCGCTGCCGCGGTCGAGCCGCTCGATCGCGCGGATGGTCTGCCGCGCGATCCGGCTCGTGAGGCTCGCCGCCTGGATCGAGCCCCCGAGGTGGTGGACGAAGAACGCGAGCACGCCCAGACAGCCGAGGAAGAGCACGAGCCCCAGGGCCATGCCGAGCCGCGGCACGAACGGCTCCTGACCCTCTCCGACGCCGTGGACCGCGCGGAGCAGGAGGAGCAGGTATGCGACGGTCCCGATGAAGGCGCCGAGCACCACCTTCGTGACGCGGTCCTCCAGGAGTCGGCCGACGAGGCGAGGCGTGTACTGGCCCGCGGCGAGCTGCAGCGTCACGAGGGTGAGAGAGAAGGCGACGCCGAGGATGGTCGCGAGGGCGCCTGCGCCGGTCGCGAGCACCTGCTGCGCCCCCGCGGGCGCCGAGTCGAGCACCGCGCGGAGCCAGCCGAGGCGGGTCGCTCGAAGGACGTTCGGGATGGCATCGACCAGGGGCAGCACGACGCCGAGGACCACGCCCGCGACCGTCATGAGCGCCGGGACGAACCAGAGCGCCCGCACGATCTCGGCGACGCGGCGCGCCGCTCTGGGGGAGTAGGGAGCCATGGCTCTCGCGCGTACGAAGTCTGGGGACGCGGCGGGGCCCCGGCACGCTCCGCGCGGGTCGAGGAGGCGCCGCCCGGCGAGGACGGGAGGTGGCCCGCGTCACCGCGACCGCCGCGTCCGTCGCCCGCGCCGCAGGATCGAACCGGTCGCGCTCCCAGCCCTCCGCGATGCGGGCCAGGTCGCCGAGGAGGTGGTCGACGCGCTCGACGAGCCCGTGCAGCGGCAACCCTCCCTCGGCCCACCGCCGCTCGAGCTCGTCGAGGGCGCCGCGCGCCGGAGCTCCAGGAGTGGCTCGGGCGCGCCGCGGCGTGGCGGCCTCCTCGGCCGCGAGCCGCTCGAGCCCGAACGTCAGGCTCCGGAGCGTCGCGGCGATCCGGGAACGCGGCGCGCTCGTCATGCGGGCCTCCCGTGGTGCGGGGG
>JAEYOU010000091.1 GCA_023411405.1 Pseudomonadota bacterium
TCCCCGAGGTGCGGCCGGCCGAGGCGACGCCGGCCGCGCTCGCCGCCTGGAGCCGGACCAACGTGCGGCCGGCGCGGCAGGCGGGGTACGCGATCGTCACCGTCACGGTCCCCCTCGGCGATCTCAGCGCGGCGCAGTTCGCGGCGCTGGCGGCGCTCGCGCGCGCGTACTCCGACGGAGCGGTCCGGGTCACGCGCACGCAGAACGTGGTCCTCCGCTGGGTCCGCGCGGCGGACGTTCCGGCGCTGTACGCGCGGCTCGCCGCGATCGGCCTGGGGCTCGTGGGCGCGGACACGCCCGCGGACGTCGTGAGCTGCCCGGGCGCCGAGACCTGCCGGCTCGCCGTGACGCACTCCCGCGGCCTCGGCCGCGACCTCGAGGCGCGGCTCCGGGCCGACCCGGCGCTCACCGCGCGTCTCGGCGACGCGGACATCAAGATGAGCGGGTGCCCGAACGGCTGCGGCCAGCACCACGTCGCCGCGATCGGCCTCCAGGGCAGCGTCCGGAAGGTGGGCGACAAGGCCGTGCCGCAGTACTTCGTGCTGCTCGGCGGAGGGCTCTCGGCGGAGGAGGGCGCGCGGTTCGGCGAGCTCGCGGCCAAGATCCCGGCGCGCCGGGTCGGCCAGGCCCTCGAGCGGCTGGCCGCGCTGTACGAGACGAAGCGCACCCCCGGCGAGGCGGCGAGCGCGTTCTTCGCGCGGCTGCCCGCGGCGGAGGCGAAGGCGGCGCTCGCGGACCTCACCCAGCTCGCGCCCGAGGACCTCACGCCCGCCGACGTCGTCGACCTCGGCGAGGACCTCGCCCCGCCCGGCACGGCCAAGGAGGGGACGTGGGCGGCCTGACCCCGACGCGCGCGCGCCGCGGCGTGCTCCCCGGGTTCGGGCTCTCGACCGGGTTCACGATCTTCTACCTCGGCCTCGTGGTCCTGCTGCCGCTCTCGGCGGTCGCGCTGAAGGCGAGCGAGCTCACGCTCGCGCAGGCCTGGGACATCGTGACGAGCCCGCGCGCGCTCGCGTCCTACCGGATCTCGTTCGGCGCGGCGGCGATCGGGGCGGCGATCAACACGGTCTTCGGCGTGCTGGTCGCCTGGGTGCTCGCGCGGTACCGCTTCCCCGGCCGCTCGCTCCTGGACGCGGTGGTGGATCTGCCCTTCGCCCTCCCCACCGCGGTCTCGGGCATCGCGCTCCTGGCGGTCTACGCCCGGACCGGCTGGATCGGGCGGTGGCTCGAGCCGCTGGGCGTGAAGAGCGCGTTCTCGCCCCTCGGGGTCGTGATCGCCCTCACGTTCATCGGCTTGCCGTTCGTGGTCCGGACGGTGCAGCCGGTGCTCGAGGACGCCGAGGTGGAGGTCGAGGAGGCGGCGGCGGTGCTGGGGGCGAGCCGCTGGCAGACGTTCCTCCGCGTGATCTTCCCGACGCTCGTCCCGCCCGCGCTCACCGGGTTCGCGCTCGCGTTCGCGCGGGCGCTCGGCGAGTACGGCTCGGTGGTCTTCATCTCCGGGAACCTGCCGCTCCGGACCGAGATCACCCCGCTCCTCATCATGACCAAGCTCGAGCAGTACGATTACGCCGGGGCGACGGCCATCGCGACCGTGATGCTCGTGGCGTCGTTCGCGCTGCTCTTCTCGATCAACGGCCTCCAGGCCTGGACCCGGCGCCGGGTGGGGATCGCCGCATGAGCGTCCGCGCGGAAGAGCTGGAGCAGCTCGAGCCGGCCGCGGCGGCCGCCGCGGCCCCGCTGCCCGGGTTCCGGCGCGCGCACGAGGACCCGCCCTGGGTGCGGCGCCTCCTCATCGGCGTCGCGCTCGTCTTCCTCACCGGGTTCCTGCTGCTCCCGGCGGCGGCGGTGCTCATCGAGGCGCTGCGCGGCGGGCTCGAGGTCTGGCTCGCGGCCGTCACCCAGCCGGACGCCTGGGCGGCGGTGCGGCTCACCCTCCTCGTGGCCGCGATCGCCGTCCCGCTCAACACCGTCTTCGGCGTCGCCGCGGCCTGGTCCCTGACCCGCTTCCGGTTCCGCGGGCAGAACCTGCTCCTCACGCTCATCGACTTGCCCTTCGGCGTCTCGCCGGTCATCGCCGGCATGTGCACCGTGCTCCTCTTCGGCGGGCAGGGGTACTTCGGCCCCTGGCTCCAGGAGCACGGCGTCCGGATCGTGTTCGCGGTGCCCGGCATCGTGCTCGCCACGGTCTTCGTGACGTTCCCCTTCGTCGCCCGCGAGCTCATCCCCTTCATGCAGCAGCAGGGCAAGGAGGAGGAGGAGGCCGCGCTCGTCATGGGCGCGAGCGGGTGGCAGATCCTCTCCCGCGTCACCGTCCCCAACGTCCGCTGGAGCCTCCTCTACGGGGTCATCCTCTGCAACGCGCGGGCGATGGGCGAGTTCGGGGCGGTGTCGGTGGTCTCGGGCCACATCCGCGGGCTCACGAACACCCTCCCGCTGCACGTCGAGGTCCTTTACAACGAGTACGCCTTCCGGGCGGCCTTCGCGTCCGCGTCGCTGCTGTTCCTCCTCGCGCTCCTCACCCTCGTGGCGAAGAAGCTCATGGAGTGGCAGCAGCGGCGCGCGCGCCAGGCATGGGAGCGCGCAAGATGACCATCCAGATCCACGGCGTGAGCAAGAGCTTCAACGGGACCCCGGTCCTCCGGGACGTGAGCCTGACCCTGCCCGACGGCGAGCTGACCGCGCTCCTCGGCCCGTCCGGCTGCGGGAAGACGACGCTCCTGCGCATCCTCGCCGGGCTGGAGGCGCCGGACGCGGGCGAGGTCCGCCACGGCGGCGCGACCATCCACGGCCAGAGCGCCCGCGACCGGAACGTCGGGCTCGTCTTCCAGCACTACGCCCTCTTCCGCCACATGACCGTGGGCGAGAACGTCGCGTTCCCGCTCCGCGTGCGCAAGCGGCCGAAGGCCGAGGTCGAGGCGCGCGTGCACGAGCTGCTCGGGCTGGTGCAGCTCGACGGCCTGGCCGGGCGGTACCCGCACCAGCTCTCCGGCGGGCAGCGCCAGCGCGTCGCGCTCGCGCGCGCCCTCGCCACGCGCCCCGAGGTGCTGCTCCTCGACGAGCCGTTCGGCGCGCTCGACGCCCGCGTCCGCCAGGAGCTCCGGCGCTGGCTCCGGCGGTTCCACGACGAGCTGCACGTCACCAGCGTGTTCGTCACGCACGACCAGGAGGAGGCCTTCGAGGTCGCCGACCGGGTGGTGCTCATGAACGCCGGCCGCATCGAGCAGGAGGGGACCCCGGCGCAGGTGTTCGAGGAGCCGGCGAGCCCGTTCGTGATGCGGTTCCTCGGGGCGGTGAACGTGTTCCGCGGGCACGTGGACGGCGGCCGCGCGTTCGTCGGCGACCTCGAGTTCTCGGCCCCCGAGCCGTCGAGCGGGATCCGGGCGCCCGCCCACGTCTACGTCCGGCCGCACGAGCTCGAGATCCACGCGAAGCGCTCCCCGGGCAGCTTCGCCGCCCAGGTCGAGCGGGTCACCGTGCTCGGCGCCTCGGTGCGCGTCGAGCTCCGCGCCCCACCCTACGGCGAGCGGCTGGAGGCGGAGATCGATCTGCCCCGGAGCCACGCGCTCAAGCTCCGCAACGGCGACGGCGTCTTCCTCTCGCCGCGGCGGGTCCGGGTCTTCCCCGGCACCGATCCCGAGCAGGACAGCATCACCGCCAGCGGCCTGTAACCGCCCGAGCCCGAGCCCGAGGAATCACCAGGACCCATGCCCCCGAGACTCCGCACCCCGACCGTCCTCGCCGCCGCCCTCGCCGCCCTCCTCTCCTCGGCGGCCTGCAAGCGCGCCGGCGCCGTGCAGGAGGTGACGCTCCTCAACGCCTCGTACGACCCCACCCGCGAGCTGTACGAGGACGTGAACGCGGCGTTCGCGCGGGTGTGGCAGGCGCGGACCGGGCAGGTCCTGAAGGTCCGCCAGAGCCACGGCGGCTCCGGCGCCCAGGCGCGCGCGGTCGCGGACGGCCTCGAGGCCGACGTCGTCACGCTCGCGCTCGCCTGGGACGTGGACGCCCTCGCGGACAGAGGGCTCGTCGATCCGGGCTGGCAGCGGCGGCTGCCGCACAACGCGGCGCCGTACACCTCGACGATCGTCTTCCTCGTCCGGAAGGGCAACCCGAAGGGCGTCCGCGACTGGGACGACCTCGTGAAGCCCGGCGTCGAGGTGATCACGCCCAACCCGAAGACGTCCGGCGGCGCGCGCTGGAACTACCTCGCCGCGTGGGTCCACGCGCTCGGCAAGCCCGGCGGCGACGAGGCGCAGGCGCGCGCGTTCGTGCGCGCGCTCTACCGCAACGTCCCGGTGCTCGACTCCGGGGCCCGCGGCGCCACCATCAGCTTCGTCGAGCGCGGCCTCGGCGACGTGCTCCTCACCTGGGAGAACGAGGCCATCCTGGCGGTGACCAAGCTCGCGAAGGGCGAGCTCGAGATCGTCACGCCGCGGCGCTCGATCCTGGCGGAGCCGCCCGTGGCGGTGGTGGACCGGGTCGTGGACCGGCGCGGCACGCGGGCGCTGGCCGAGGCCTACCTGAAGTTCCTCTACGCGCCCGAGGGGCAGGAGCTCGCCGCGCGCCACCACTACCGTCCGCGGGATCCGGCGGTCGTGGCGCGCCACGCGGCGGCGTTCCCGGCGCTCGAGCTCGCGACCGTGGACCAGGCGTTCGGCGGGTGGAAGCAGGCGCAGGCCGCGCACTTCGCGGACGGCGGGGTGTTCGACCAGATCTACCAGCACGGGAGATAGCGGCCCCCCGGGGCTTCGGGTACGGTTGCGCGGTGCGCCGCCTCGCCCCGCTGCTCGTCGCCCTCGCCTTCCTCGCCTTCGTCTCCCTCGGCCTGCCCGACACGGTGCTCGGGGTGGCGTGGCCCACCATCCGGGAACGGTTCGGGCTCGCCCAGTCCGGCATGGGGCTCGTGCTCGCGTTCGGCGTGGGCGGGTACTTCCTCTCCGGGCTCCTCGCCGGGCGGCTCGTGCGCGCGCTCGGCGTCGGCGCGCTCCTCGCCGCGAGCAGCGGGCTCGTCGCGCTGGGCCTCGTCGGCTACGCGCTCGCGCCGCGCTGGTACTTCTTCTTCCCCATCGCGGCGGTGATCGGGCTCGGCTCCGGCGCGATCGACTCCGGGTTGAACGCCTACGCCGCCCACCACTTCCCCGTGCGGACCATGAACTGGCTCCACGCCTCGTGGAGCGTGGGCGCGACCATCGGCCCCGCGATCATGACCGCCGCGATCGCCGCGACGGCCTCCTACCGGCCCGGGTACGCGGTCCTCGCGGCGGCGCTCGGGTCCATGGCGCTCGCCTTCGCGACCACGCGGCGGTCCTGGGACGACCCCGGGAGCGATCCCGCGCCTGCGGCGGAGGGCGCAGCCCCCGCGGTCGCGGCGGCCCCGGTGGCCGATCCCGGCGGGTGGGGCGCGCTGCGTCGGGGCCGCGTCTGGCTGCAGATCGCGATCTTCTTCGTCTACACGGGCGTGGAGACCGGGACGGGGGCGTGGTGCTTCACGGTCCTGCGCGAGGAGCGCGGGTTCGGCGTCGAGGAGGCGGGCCTCTGGACGACGGTGTTCTGGGGCTCGCTCACGGCCGGGCGCGTGGCGCTCGGCTTCGTCGTCGACCGGTTCGGCCCGGATCGCCTCCTGCGCCTCGTCACCGCGACGGCGCTCGCCGGCGTCGCGGCGTTCGCGGTGCTCCCCGGCGTCGCGGGGGGCCTCGGCCTGATCGTGCTCGGCGGGAGCCTCGCGCCGATCTTCCCCACGCTCATGTCCCGGACGCCCGCCCGGCTCGGCGCGGAGGTGACGCACCACGCGGTCGGGTTCCAGGTGAGCGCGGCCACGCTCGGGAGCGTCATCCTGCCGGGCGGCTACGGCCTCCTCGCGGAGCGCCTCGGGGTGGGCGTCATCCCCTGGGCGCTCACCGGGGCGATGCTCCTCCTGCTCGTGCTGCACGAGGCGTTGCTGCGAGGGACGCGGGAGCTCGCGCCGGCCTAGGAGCCTGTCGGCCTAATGGGCCGGTTTCGTGGGGTCGGCGGCTCCTCGGAATCGCCGGCGCCCACGGCCTCCAGAACGGTTTCGGCCCCCACCGAGACAGCTACGCCGGCGCTGCGGCCCGGTACAGCTTCAGCAGGTTGTGCGTCAATGCAGATGAGCGACCACTCGGCCCGCACCTTCTCGATCCCGCGCAAGAGGAACTGGCGGAGTCCACGCGACTGCTTGATCTGGCCGAAGACCGGCTCGACGGTGGCCTTGCGACGAGCGTAGACCGCGTGGCCGACCTTCGTCAGGAGCTTCCGGCGCATCTTCTGCTTCGGCGTGAGGCTCGCGGGCGGTCGCCCGCGAGGCGGCGCGGGAGGCGGCTCGCCACGCTTCCAGCGCTCGGTCGCGATGAATGGGGCGACGCCCAACGCCTCGGCCCTGGCGACGTTCTTCTCCGAGAAGTAGCCGGTATCGGCGGTCACCTGCTTCGGCGCGGCGCCGCAGTTCGCGAGGACCTGCTCCAGCACCGGCGCGAAGTGCTCCACGTCCGGCGGCTGGTTCGTCACCGCCTCGGCCACGATGATCTGGTGCGGCTCGTCCACCGCGGCCTGACAATTGTAGCCCTGGACGAAGCCGTCCCCGGTCTTCTGGATCCGGCTGTCGGGGTCGGTGAAGTTTCGCTGCGCCTTCGGCCCCGGTTCCCCGTCCTCGCCGTGCGGGACGCGGTGCGTCGGGAGCGGGCTCGGGCCCTCCGGCGGCGGTGGGTCGTCATCGTCGTCCTCCTTCTCCGCCTCGGCGAGCGCCTTCGCTTCCGCCTCGAGCTCTGCCTTGGCAGCGCGCGGAGCCTCGCCAGCCGGCTCTCCGCGTGTCGCAGCTCCTCGGGGACCTCGCCGCCGAGCTTCCCCACGCCGTGCTTCTGGTCCTCGAGCGCGTCCCGGGCCTCGGCCTGCCGGAGCAACTCCTCGACCTTCTGCGCGAGCCGCTTCTCCTCCCGCTTCATCCGCTCGTAGCTCATCGCCTTGTGCTTCGAGGCGTTGGCCTTCATCTTCGTGCCGTCCAGCGCGACGTGGCCGAGCTTCACCAGCCCCGCTTTCACGCACAGCTGCAGCACCTGCAAGAAGAGCTTCTTGAACACCTTGCGGTGTCGGGCCCGGAACTCCGCGATGCAACAGTGGTCCGGGTGCGTGCCCCCGGACACGACTCGCGTCGCCAGGTCATCGTAGGTCGCCCGCTCCAATGCTCGCGACGAGGTGAGCCCGGTGCAGTACCCGTACAGCAGCAGCCCCACCATCATCTGCGGGTGGTGCGGGGGAAAGCCTCGCTCCTCACGCTCGTACGGCGCGAAGATCTCCGACAGGTCGAGCTCCGTGACCACGTCGAGGACGAAGTAGGCGAGGTGGTCCTTGGCGAGCCAGTCGTGCGGCGACGGCGGGAACAGGTAGCTCTGCCCAGGGGAGTAAGGCCGGTAGGTCTTCATCTCGGCGGGAGGGATCACACCCGTCCGACGATGTCCATGGGACGGGTCGCGAGCGAAGCGGAGGCCGCGACGAGGG
>JAEYOU010000475.1 GCA_023411405.1 Pseudomonadota bacterium
TCCGTGGGCACCGGCCGTGGGCGCGCCGGGAGCACCCGCGCCTCGACGCGCCGCCCCCGGATCCGCGACCGGAGCCGGGCGCCGGCCGCCGCGTCCGTGTTCTCGTCGGCGAGCACCCAGACCGCGCCCGCGGGCCCGCGGGAGATCTTCTCCGCCGCCTCCTCGAGCGCCCCGCCGCCCAGGAGGACCTCGCGGAGCGCGAGCGGGTGCGCGCGACCGCAGAGGCAGGGCTCGCCCGAGCGGAGGCGGGTCAGGAGCTCGTCATGAGGGCGCATCGCACGTAGTTACCGCGGACGAGTGGGCGCCGCCATGTTGTGCCGCCGCCGCTCTCGAGCCACTCGTGCGACGGTTCGGTCCCCGACGCTACGTCACCTCCCCAGCTCCCACTGGAGCCCATCCGGCGCCGCACCCCGGACGCGGACGTGCCCCTCGTGGATGCCGTGGAGGTGATGCGCCGCGCAGAGGGAGGTGAGGTTCCACTCCTCGCTGCCGCCGCCGCGCGAGCGGTACACGATGTGGTGGACGTGGTCCGCCGCCTTGCTGCACCCCGGGCACGTGCAGAGGCCGCGGTCGCGCTCCAGCGCGCGGCTCGCGGGCGTGTTGGGCCGCCGGGTCTCGGCCTCGTACGTGTCGATGAAGTGCTGGCACATGACGACGAGGCACTTCGACGCGCCGATCCAGGCCTGCGCGGCGGCGCGGACCGCCCGGCAGGCCGCGTTGAAGACCTGGTGCACGTCGGCGGGCAACCGCACCGCCCATTCCTTCCGTGCGCACATCTGCGCTTCCTCGTCGGCCTCGACGGCGCGGGCGAGCTCGATGACCTTCATCTTCTCGGCCTTGGCGATCCACGCGTCGATGTAGGCGGACGAGGAGCAGCGGGCGACCAGGCGCGCCTGCTCGTATCCGAGCCGGCCCTCGCGCATCGCGCGGCGGAGCGCAGGGAAGTCCCACAGGCGCCTTTCGAGCCAGGCCCGCTGCTCGATCGCGCGACCGGACATCCCGAGCCGCTCGGTCGCGTAGTGGTCGACGTCGAGGAACTTCATGTCCCGCCAGAGCCCCGTGTTGATGAGGAGCATCGAGAGGTGGCCGACGAGCTCGTCCCAGCCCCGGCGCATGGAGGCGAGCTCGAGGAGCCGCTCGTGGATGCGTTGCGCGCGGTCCCAATCGTCCACGCCGGCCTCCGGTGCAGGGACCGGATCCGCGGAGTGGAGGTACTTCCAGCGGTCGTACTCGCGCTCGAGCCACTCGCGGAGCTCGGGCGACGGCTTCGACGGACCGATCCCGAGGAGCGCGTAGATGTCCTGGCCCGACCCGGACGAGCTCGCCCCGACGCCGTCGCCTGTGACCTCGGCCGGGGGACGAGGATCCGGATGGCTCCCCAGATACTCCTGCGCGATCGCTTCCACCCGCTGCCACTTCGGCGTGTTCGCGCGGAGGACCTTGCCTGCCACGGCGAGCGCCCGATCGACGACGTCGCGCTCCTCCGGCTCGAGGTCGATGACGACCCTGTGCCAGCGCTTCTCCTCCTGCTCGTCGTCGGCCGCGGCAGCGTCTCCCCGCGCCGCAGCCCGGAGTCCGCGCACGGTGTCGCGCTTCGCCCGCTCGACCCAGCCCGCCTCGGAGTCCCCGACCGCCACGGGGACGATCGCGATCGCCTTCTTGAGGTCCACCTCGCCCGAGCGCACCGCGGCGCGGAGCAGCGGGCGCGTCCGCAGATCGCGCGCCAGCTTCGCCCACTCCTTCGCCGTCCGCGGCGCGAGCGACAGCTCCTCCCGCACGTAGTCACCCAGGTTCGCGTACCCCGAGCCGCATCGGGCCATCGCCCGTGCAGAGCGCGTCGAGGCATTCGCCCATCGCGACCGCGATGGCCCCGCTGCCGCGCGCGACCTTCACGAGCAGCTCGTCGATGAGCAGCGCCGCCTCGTCGCGCAGCAGGTGGCGGCGCTCGTGTGGCATCACCGGCAGGAGCGGCCACGCCCGCTTGCCGAGCGCCGCGAGGGCCTCGGGGGAGAGCGGCGAAGGGGCGCCGATCGTGGTCGTTTCCTGCATACTGAACACACGTATAGCATAACGCACCGTCAACAGGCGGCCTCGCGTGCAGTCCCAGGCGGGCTGCGCCCGGCGGGAGTCCGCGAAGCCCGCCGCTTGCTCCGCGCCGCTTCGTGCAGTCCGGTGCCGACCACATCGTCCACGCGGAGCACTCACGTCGCGCCGGAAGCGAACCGCTCCCCCGGTACCATCGTCGTGCGCCGGAGAAGACGCTCCTTCACGCGATCGTGCGCTCGCGGCTCGAGCCGTTCCCCGCCGCCGCGCGCCGGACCGGGAGCGGCCGTGGCCTGCCCGGCCACGTCGAGCGCGAGCTGCGCGCCTACCTCGACTGCGGGATCCTCGCTCGCCGCTTCGCGCGCGTGCGCTGCCCCGGCTGCGGGTTCGAGCGGCTCGTGGGGTTCTCCTGCAAGGCGAGCATCTGCCCGTCGTGTGCGACCCGCCGGATGGAGGACGTCGCCGACCACCTCTGCCGGAGCGTGTTCCCGGTCGTCCCCGTCCGGCAGTGGGTCCTCTCCCTCCCACGGACCCTTCGATTCCGGGCCGCGCGCGACACCAAGGTCGCATCGCGCCTCCTCGACATCTTCACCCGCGCTGCAGGCGACGGACGTGGATCGCCGCCTCCGGTTCCCCGATCCGTTCCCGCACGCACGCCGCTCCGCGCACCTCGACGGCTTCTCGCTGCACGCCGGCGTGCGGGTGCACGAGAACGATCGTGTCGGCTTCGAGCGTCTCTGCCGGTACGCCGCGCGGCCTCCGTTCGCCTTGCACCGGCTCACGGCGGGGCCGGAGGGGAAGCTCGTCTATCGGATGAAGCGCCCGCGCGGCGGGTCGCTGTTCCTGCTGCTCACGCCCGACGAGCTGCTGGCGCGGATCGCGACGCTCGTGCCACCGCCGCGAGCGCACGCGCTCCGGTACCACGGCGTTTTCGCGCCCAACGCGCGGGTGCGGGCGCAGGTCGTGCAGGAGCAGGTGGCGGATGCCGCGCAACTGGATGCTCGCTGCCCACGCACGACGAGCACGGAGGCACCAGCCGCGCCGCACGGATCCGGACCGCCGCACCGTTCCGCGCAGGCCCGCACCCGGGTTCCCTGGGCAGAGCTGCTGCAGAAGGTCTTTGCGGTGGATGTCCTCGCGTGCCCACGGTGCGGAGGGCGGCTCGAGGTGATCGCCTACATCGCCGAGCCAGAGGTGGCGAAGCAGATCCTGGACCACCTCGGCCTCGAGGCGCAGGCGCCGCCGCTCGCGAAGGCGGCGTGCGACGCCGCAGCCGACCCGGACGCCGGGCCCGGGCCCGCGTACGACCTGGTGGACCCCTGCTCCGAGGAGTGACGGGCCGGCGCGGACGCGGCCGCGATGGTGGGCTGCGCCCGCGGCGCGCGCCGATGCACCACCACTTGCCCCGCACGGGTGGGCGTGCGACGCTTGGAAGTGGTTGAACCAGATACGCAAGTTGCCAGAAGGACCGTTATTGGACGTCGATCTGCCTCGATCCGCAGTTTGGAAGTCCTATCCTCTTGGAAGTCCTATCCTCGGATCCTCGAGGAACGGCACACGATCGTGAACCCGGTCGTCACGGTGGAGTGCCTGGACCTGAGGCGGTCCGAGGTCTCGAGGTTCAAGTCCGGAGACATCATGGACGTGGACGCGGTGGTCGTGAGGCCGGACGCCATCCCATCGCACTGGAAGTCCTATCCTCGACGGGCAGGCGCTCGGCACCGGCCGCGCGCAACGCGCCCCTCCACCGCTTACACCTCCCCTCCCCATGGACGTCCGCCTCGGCTACGTCGCCAACTGCCTCACGCTCGGGCTCACCGCGAGCCACACCTGCCGCGTGGCGAGCGCGACGCCGCGGCGGATCGCGGAGCTGGTGGCGCGGAACCTCGAGGAGCTCGAGCGGATCCTCCTCTTCAACGAGACGCACGGAATCGAGCTCTTCCGGATCGGCTCCTCGCTCGTCCCGCTCGCCTCCCACCCGGTCAACCGCACGCGCTGGTGGCGCACGTTCGCCCGCGACTTCGACCGGCTCGGCCGGATCGCGGCGCGCGCGCGGCAGCGGCTCTCGCTCCACCCTTCCCCTGCCGGCGCTTCGCTCGCGTCGATCCATCCGCGCGTGCGCGCCGCGGCGGTGGCGGAGCTGCTCTACTCCACGCGCGTGCTCGACCTCCTCGGCCAGGGGCCCGACGCGCGCGTGGTCCTGCACCTCGGCGGCGCCGCACCCGACCGCGCGTCCGCGCTCGCCGCCGCGCGGAGGTTCCTGGACGAGATGCCGGACGACGCGCGCCGGCGGATCGCCCTGGAGCACGACGATCGGATCTGGAGCGCCCGCGAGGTGCTGCCGCTCGCACGCGAGCAGGGCCTCCCGTTCGTCGCCGACACGCTCCACGACGCGATCCTCCCCTCCAGTCCGCCCCTCTCGATCGTGGCGCTCCTCGACGCGGCCGCGCCGACGTGGCA
>JAEYOU010000107.1 GCA_023411405.1 Pseudomonadota bacterium
TCGCCTCGTCGCGCGGGCGGGCGCCGATCTCGGCGCAGAGCCACTCGGCGGCGAGCAGGTAGCCGCGGATGCCCAGGCCGGCGATCTGCCCGCGGCAGGCCGGGGCGATGACGCTCTGCCGCCGGAACGCCTCGCGCGCGTGGATGTTGGAGATGTGCACCTCGACGGCCGGCACGGGCAGCGCCTTGAGGCAGTCGTGGAGCGCGTAGCTCGTGTGCGTGTACGCGCCCGCGTTCACGATGACGCCGCGCGCGCGCGCCCGGTGCTCCTGGAGGAAGTCGAGGAGCGCGCCCTCGTGGTTCGACTGGAACGCCTTCACCTCCACGTTCCAGCCGGCGCACGCGTCCTTCACGAGCTTCTCGATCTCGTGGAGCGTGGTGCGCCCGTAGATCTCCGGCTCGCGCTCGCCGAGGAGGTTCAGGTTGGGGCCGTTGACGAGCAGGATCATCGCTTCCTCCGGGCGCCCGCGCGCCGCGCCGGCTTCGGCTCCGGCGCCGCCGAGACGTCGCGGACCGTATCCTGCACCTCCTGGTCGGCGGCCTCCACATCCCACTCGACGCGCCAGGCCTCCGCCTCGCCCTGCGTCGCCGGGAGGACCCAGCGGAGGCCCCCGGCCGCCCGCTTCTTGTCGAAGGCCATGAGCTCCACGGCCTTCGCCGCGAGCTTCGCGGGCACCCGGACGGGCAGCCCCGCGCCGACCAGCGCCTGCTCGACGATCTGGACCGGGCCCTCCGAGATGCGACCCATGCGGTGCGCGAGCCGGAAGGCGAACGCCAGGCCGATCGCCACCGCCTCACCGTGCGTGTACCGCGTGAACCCGCCCGCGGCCTCGACCCCGTGGCCGAACGTGTGGCCCAGGTTGAGGAGCTTGCGGGGCCCCTGCTCGGTCGGATCCTCCGCCACGACGTCCACCTTCATCCGGGCGCACGCGGCGATGACGGAGGCGTCGACCGCGCCGCGAGAGCAGGCCGCGCCGAACGGCGCGAGCAGGCCGTGCTCGAGCGCGCCGTACTTGAGCACCTCGCCCATGCCGCTGCGGAGCTCGCGGTCGGGCAGCGTCTCGAGCGCGGACGGATCGGCGAACACCGCGCGCGGCGGGTGGAACGCGCCGACCGCGTTCTTCGCCACCGGGAGGTTGGCGGCGGTCTTCCCGCCGATGGCCGCGTCCACCATCCCGAGGAGCGTCGTCGGCACGGCGATCCAGGGGACGCCGCGCATGAAGGTCGCGGCCAGGAACCCGGCCGCGTCCGTGACCGCGCCGCCGCCGAGGGCGACGACGACGCTGCGCCGCGTGCAGCCCGCGGTGAGGAGCGCCACGGCCGCGCGCTCGAGCTCCGCGAGCGTCTTCCCCTGCTCGCCGTCGGCGAGGGCGTGCGTGACGGCGAGCGGAGTGCTCTCGAGCCAGGCCACGAGCTCGGTCCCGATCGGCGTCCGGAGCACGCGGCGGCTGGTGACGAGCGCGACCTTGTCCGCGCCCTCGAGGAGCGGGACGATCCCGCGGAGGGCGCCGCGGCCGACGTGCACCGGATACGAGTGATCCCCCTGGCGGGCGGCGATGATGTCCACCACGGGCGGGCCTGCGTCCCCACGGGCGCTGCGAGCGCGGCGAGTCCGGTTCGTCACGTCGTCCCTCCCGCTCGCCCTCCCCCCGAGCCTGTCGAAGGTCAGGGCGAACGAAACATGCATACCCGCTCGCGGTGAGCCTGTCGAACCGCGGGCGATACCAGGTTCACAACGCCTCAAGGATACGACGCGCGACGTCTCCCGGGGTGAGTTCGTCGGTACGTACGGTGAGGTGGGCGCGGCGGTAGAGCGGTAGGCGTTCGCGGTGGAGCTCCGCCCAGCGGGCGAGGAGGGGGCGGCCGGGGTCGGCGCCCATGCGGCGGGCCGCCTCGGCCGGCGACACGTCGAGGAAGACGACCTTCCCCGCGGCGAGGAGCCGTCCCGCGTTCTCGGGATCGCAGAACGCCCCGCCGCCCAGATCGACGATGGCGCCGCCATGCAGGTCCGCGAGGGCGGCGACCGCGGCGCGCTCCAGGGCGCGGAAGGCGGGCTCGCCGTCCTCGGCGAAGATGGCGGGGATGGGCTTCCCGGCGCGCCGGACGATCTCCTCGTCGACCGAGACCACCGTGCGTCCGGTGAGGCGGGAGAGCTCGCGCGCGACCGCGCTCTTGCCGGAGCCCATCATGCCGGCGAGCGCGAGGAGCTCAGCGGATCCGAGCGGCATAGGCCTCGACCGCCTTCTCCACGTCGCCGATCGTGTCGCCGCCGAACTTCTCCAGCATCGCCGCCGCGAGCTCCCAGCAGACCACCGCCTCGCCGACGACGGCCGCGGCCGGCACCGCGCAGACGTCGCTCCGCTCGTAGCGGGCCTGGGTGGCCTCGCGGGTCGCGAGATCGACCGTGGCGAGCGGCCGGAGCATCGTCGGGATCGGCTTCATGTACGCCCGGACCCGCAGCGGCATGCCGTTCGTCATCCCGCCCTCGAGCCCGCCGGCCCGGTTCGTCTCGCGCCAGAAGCCGCGCTGCGCGTCGTGGTGGATCGCGTCGTGGAACTCGTAGCCCGGCCGGTGGACCTGGACGCCGTCGCCGACCTCGAAGGCGCGGATCGCCTGGACGCCGAGCATCGCCCCGGCGAGCCGCGCGTCGAGCCGCCGATCCGGGTGGACGTGGCTGCCCAGGCCGACGGGGAGGCCGGTGGCGTAGACCTCGAACGCGCCGCCGATCGAGCCGCCCTGCGCCTTCTCCGCGTCGATGAGCGCGCGCCACTCCGCGGCCAGCGCCTCGTCGTCGACGTGCAGGTCGGAGGCCTCGATCGCCGCGTGCTGCGCCTGCGTCGGCGGCCCCTCGAACGCCTTCGAGGTCCGGCCGATGGCGACGACGCGCGAGGCGACCGCGACGCCCAGCTTCGCGAGGAGCGCCCGGGCGAGCGCGCCGAGCGCCACCGTCGCGGCGGTGGAGCGGGCGCTCGCGCGCTCGAGGGCGTCGCGGGCGTCGTCGTAGCCGTACTTGAGCGAGCCGGCGAGGTCGGCGTGGCCGGGGCGGACCTGCGTGAACTTCCGCCCGCCGCGCGCGTACGGCGAGACGAGGTCCTTCCAGTTCTCGTGGTCCTTGTTCCAGACCACGAAGGCGATGGGGGCGCCGGTGGTGACCGCGCCGCGGAGCCCGGCGAGGAACTGGGCGGCGTCGGTCTCGATCTTCTGCCGGCCGCCGCGGCCGTAGCCCTTCTGCCGCCGCCGCAGGTCGCCGTTCACCGCCTCGAAGTCCACCGCGAGGCCGGCGGGGAAGCCCTCGGCGATGGCCACGAGCCCGGGCCCGTGAGATTCACCAGCAGTGAGATAACGCAGCGTCATGTCGAGCTCCCGGAAGCGGTGACCGCGGCGGCCATCTCGGCCTCCGGCGCGGCCCGGCCGGTCCAGAGGGTGAAGGCGAGCGCGCCCTGGCGGACCAGGACGGCCTCGCCCGAGACGAGCCGGGCGCCGGCGGCGCGCGCGGCGGCGGCGAAGGCGGTCGCGCCGTAGACGAAGTCCATCGCGAGCTGGCCGGCGCGAAACCGGAGCCCCTCGAAGCGCGGCTCGTTCCCGTGCAGGCCGACCGAGGTGCCGTTCACGAC
>JAEYOU010000119.1 GCA_023411405.1 Pseudomonadota bacterium
CCCCCTGCCCGCCGCGGGCCGGGCGCCCGCGCCGCACCGGCGCATCCTCGTCGTCGAGGACAACGCCGACGCCGCCGAGAGCCTCCGGATCATGCTCGAGCTCGAGGGTCACGACGTGGTGGTCGCGGGCACGGGCGAGGAGGGCGTGGCGCGCGCGCGGGAGCTCCACCCGGACGTCGTGCTCTCCGACATCGGCCTCCCCGGGATCAGCGGCTACGAGCTGGCCCGGGCGCTCCGCGCCGACCGCGGCTTCGACGCCCACCTCGTGGCGATCACCGGCTACGGCCAGGCGCGTGACAAGGAGGAGGCGTTCCGGAGCGGGTTCGAGCGCCACCTCACCAAGCCGTTCGACCACCAGGTGCTCCTGGAGGTGCTGCGCGAGCTCCGGCCGTGATCGTCGTCAGCGGCAGACCTCCCGGAGCGCCTCCACGAGATCGGCCGGACGAGCGGGCTTGAGCAAGGTCCGCGCGACCGAGGGGCCGAGGCACGCGAGCGCGCGGTGGTCGCCGGAGACCGCCACGACGGGCACGCGGGCGAGGATCGGGTCCGCGCGCAGCCGCGCGAGGAGGAGCTCGCCGCGCTCGCCCGCGAGGGCGAGATCGAGGACGACGGCGCTCGGGACGAACCCCCCCGTGAGGATCCGATCGGCCTCGCCGAGCGCCCTTGCGCAGCGCACGTCGGCGACCCCCTCGAAGTTCAGCACCTCCTCGAGCGTCTCGAGGGTGTCGACGTCGTCGTCCACGAGGAGCACGCAGGCGCACGGTGGCAGGTCCCCGCTCAAGGCGCCGACTCTGACACTCGCAGTGACGAGCCGCCAGGAGGCAGCTCGGACCTGGGGAAAGGCCTCAGTCTCCCGTACGCTCCGGTACGGCCACGCGGCGGGGCGCGACCGGTCGGGGCAACGGACGGGCCCAAGGGGGCGTTCCCTCTCGCCCCACCCTCGGGAACGAGCGGGCGGCCTCCGCGCCCGCCGGCAGCGCGGACCTCAGTGCTGCGTGCCGGTCACGTACCGGAACAGCCGGTGCTGGTGCTGCGAGAGGCCGACCAGCTCGATGTTCCGCCCGTAGGAGGCGCCCAGCTCGTGCGCGAGGAGCGCCACCACGTGGTCGTGAAAGTGGCGCACGTGATGGAAGTGGACGCGGACGCGTTGCCGGGGGGCGACGCGGGAGAGCACCTCTGCGAGCTGCCGCGCCTCGTCCTCGTCGAACACGCCTTGCACCCGGAGCTCCAGCCGCTCCGCACTGCTCGACGGATGTTCGTTCATCATACACGGATAGTGTCGTCGTGGTCGCGCCGCAACGGCGGGGGTCCCGCGCTGACGATCGGCAGGACCCGAAAGCCTTCGCGCGTTCGAAGGCGCGCAGTTCGCGGGCGGGGGCTCGGCGCGTGAGGTCGCCCGGGACGGCGGCCGGGCGAGCGCAGGCTAGCGCGCCGCCCCGTCCGCGCGCGGGTGGACCTCGACGGTGACGTGCACGAGGTCCGGGTGGTGCGCCAGCAGCTCCCGGTAGAAGGCGGGCGCGCGGGGCGACGCCGACACGACCGAGACGATCGCGGCGAGGTGCGCGGGACCGACCCGCCAGACGTGGAGGTCCGTGACGCGGGTCTCGCCGTCGGCCTCGAGGAGCGCGCGGAGCCCGCTCCGGCGCTCCGCGGAGATCTCGCCGTCGAGGAGGACCGCGCTCGTGTCGCGGAGGAGACCCCAGGACCAGCGCGCGATGACGAGCCCGCCGGCGATCCCGGTGACCGGATCCATCCAGCTCCACCCGAGGGTCCGGCCCGCCGCGAGCGCGGCGATGGCGAGCACGGAGGTCAGCGCGTCCGCGAGCACGTGGAGGTAGGCGCCGCGGAGGTTGTGGTCGTGGTGGTGGCCGCCGCGCTCGGCGTGGACAGCCTCGTGCCCGTGAGCGTGCCCGTGGCCGCCCTGCAGCAGCACCGCGGACGCGAGGTTGACGGCGAGACCGAGCGCGGCGACGGCGAGCGCGTGGCCGTAGCGGATGGGCGTGGGGGCGGCGAGGCGGACGGCGCTCTCGCCCATCACGACCAGCGCGACCACCGCGAGCCCGACCGCGCTCCCGAACCCCGCGAGCGCGCCGACCTTGCCGGTGCCGAACGTGTACCGCGGATCGGACGCGTGGCGGCGCGCGTACCAGTACGCGAAGGTGGCGACGCCGAGGGCGGCCGCGTGCGTGCCCATGTGCCAGCCGTCGGCGAGCAGGGCCATCGACCCGAAGAGCGCGCCGGCCGTGATCTCGGCTGCCATCATCGTGACGGTGAGCGCCACCACCCATCGCGTGCGGCGCTCGCCGGCCGTGTCCGCTTCGGTGCCGAAGCGGTGCGCGTGCTCGAGGCCGTGCAGCGCGGGGTCGTGGTGCATGCTCAGGCTCTCCCGAACGGAATTCCGAGGCGCCGCAGCCGGTGGCGGAGCGTGCTCGGGTTGAGGCCGAGCAGCGCCGCCGCGCCGCCCGCGCCCTCGATCCTCCCGCCCGTGTGCGCCAGCGCGGCGCGGAGGTGCGCCGCGACGACCTCCTCGAGCGGCGCGATCCGCTCGGGCCCGGCCGGCGCCGCGCTCCGCCCGAGGTCGGGGAACGTGAGCGGCCGCCCCGGCGCGAGGAGGAGCGCCCGCTCGATCACGTTCTGCAGCTCGCGGACGTTCCCCGGCCAGTCGTACGCCGCGAGGGCGTCGATCGCTCCCGGGGCGAGCGTGGGGCGCGCGCCGAGGCCGAGGTCCCGCCCCTTCTTCTCGAGGAAGTGGTGGGCGAGGGCCGGGAGATCGGCCTTGCGCTCGCGCAGCGGCGGGATGCGGATGGGGAAGACGTTCAGGCGGAACCGGAGATCCGCCCGGAACCGCCCCTCGCGCACCATGCCCTCGAGGTCCCGGTTCGTGGCGGCGATCACCCGGACGTCCGCGCGGAGCGGCGCGGTCCCGCCCACGCGCTCGTAGTCGCCGTCCTGCAGCACGCGGAGCAGCCGGGCCTGGGCCTCGGGCGGCAGCTCGCCGATCTCGTCGAGGAAGATCGTCCCGCCGTGCGCGCGCTCGAACCGCCCGCGCTTGCGCGCGGTCGCCCCGGTGAAGGCGCCCTTCTCGTGGCCGAACAGCTCGCTGTCCAGGAGCGTCTCGGGCAGCCCTCCGCAGTTGACGCGCACAAGCGGCCCCTGCGCGCGCGGCGAGAGGTGGTGCACCACCTCGGCGATGACCTCCTTGCCGACGCCGGTCTCGCCGAGGAGGAGCACCGGGGCCTGGCTCGGCGCGACCTTCCGGACGAGGTCCATCACCTCGCGCAGCCCGAAGTCCGCGCCGACGACCTCGTCCCCGGCGCCGATGCGCCGGAGCTGCCGGTGCAGATCACGGTTGTCGTCCGCGAGCTGCTCGCGGAGCCGCTCCAGGCGCTCGACGCGGAGGGCGTTGCTGAGCGCGATTGCGAAGGGCTCGTGGAGCTCCCGCAGGAGGCGCGCGTGCTCCTCCGTGAAGCGGCCCGGTCCGGCCGCGACGAGGACGAGCGCGCCGAGCCGCTCGCCGCCGAGCGCCAGCCGGAGGACGAGGAGCGAGACGGGCTGGTCGTCGTGCCGGCGCGCGGACATCTCGGCCGAGACGGGATCCTCGCTCGCCCGGCCGATGATGCGGACCGGATCGTCGCCGGCCGCCGCGGCGTCGAGGGCCCTGCGCGCCTGCGCCGAGAGCGCCGAGACGGGGACGCGCTCGGCAGCGCTCCCCTCCCGCGCGGGCGCCGACGCGAGGGTCCGGAGGGCGCCGAGATCGCGCTCGAAGACGTGGAGGCTCGCCGCGTCTGCCGGGATCGCGCCGGAGAGCGCCGCGAAGGCGCGGTGCAAGGCCGCCCCGAGGTCGAGGTCCCCGCAGATCCGCACGGTCACCTCGCGGAAGAGCGACCCGTCCCAGGACATGGGCGGACTGTCTTCCCCGACCGTCGAACTGTCAATGGCGACAGGCCGGGCCGTCGCCCGCGGCGGTCTGCGGGACGGCGACACGCCAACCCCTCGGAACGAGGAGCCTCGGGGTCCGGTACGGCGCGTGCTCTTCGAGGCGGTGATCTGGAACGAGGAGGAGCGCACATGCCGTTCACCCCGTCGCAGTTCATGTCCCTCTTCGAGCGGTACAACGCGGCGGTCTGGCCCCTGCAGCTCGTGACGATGGCCGCCGCCCTGGCGGTCGTCGCGCTGCTCGCCGCCCGCCCGGGCCGCAGCTCCGACGTGGCGGCGAGCGCAGCGCTCGTGTCGTTCAGCCTCGTCGTCGGCGTCGGCTACTTCTTCCTCGGCTTCGCCCGGCACCTCTCGCCCGCCGGCTACCTGTTCGGAGCGCTCTTCGTCGTCCAGGCGGCGCTCCTCGGGGCCGCCGCCCTCCGCCCCGGCGCCCTGACCTTCTCCGAGGCCCCGGGGTGGCGGGCCGTCGCGGGCACGATCGTCCTCGTGTACGCCCTCGTCGGCTACCCGATCGTCGGGCTGCTCACCGGCCGCCCGCTGGTCCAGAGCCCGTGGCTGGGCGTCGTACCGTGCCCGACGACGATCTTCACCATCGGTCTCCTGCTCCGGTCGACTTCCCGGCGGCCGGCGCTCTACCTCGCGCTCCCGATCGTCTGGTCCGCCGTCGGGACCACGGCCGCGATCCGCTTCGGCGTGCTCGAGGACCTCGGCATGACCGCCGCCGCGCTCGTCGGCGCCGTGTCCCTGCTGGTCCCACGGCGCACGGCCGCGCGGCTCCTTCCGGGACGGGCGGGGACCGAGGGCCGCGAGGTACACGCCTCGCTGCCATGAACGTGCACGACGGAGGCGAAGGCGGCCCGCGCCGGCGCACGAACCTGCGTCCTCACCCCACCACGTCCACGTGCGCCATCATCCCGGCCGCGTGGTGCTCGAGGATGTGGCAGTGGAACATCCAGCTCCCCGGCCGGTCGTCGGGTACCCACGCGATCCGCACGCGCCCGCGCGCCGGCACGTTCACGGTGTCCTCCCACGACGGGAACGGCGGCGGCTCGCCGTTCACCTCCAGCACCTGGAAGAAGAACCCGTGCAGGTGGAACGGGTGGTGAATGGGAGAGCCGTTCAGGACGTCCCAGATCTGCAGCGCGCCGACCCTGCACGGCGGGGCGCGGTGGTGAGACTCGCCGTCGATGGTGAAGTCCACGCCGTGCTTGCGGCTCAGCCTCCACCCGAGCCGGACCTCGCGCGTCGGGGTCACCGGCCCGCGCGCGAGCGGCGCGATCGGCCGGAGGACCTCGGGGACGACGGCGCGCGAGGGCCGCTCCGGGCCGACCCGGAGCGTCGCGAACGGCTGCCGCCGCGCGAAGCCGAACGTGCCCCGGTGGAACCGGAGCGCCTCCACCCGGTGGGTCTCCCCTTCTCGGAAGGGGCCGACGGCCAGATCGAGGCGATCGCCGGGCGCGAGCAGCGCCTCGCGTGCCTCCTGCGGCGACCCGATGAGCCCGCCGTCCGTCCCGAGCACGCGGAACGGCTGGCCGCCGATCGAGAGGCGCACGTACCGCGCGCTCGCGGCGTTCACGATCCGCCAGCGCTCGAGCTGCCCGGCGGCGATCTCGAGCGTCGGCTCGCTCCTGCCGTTCAGGAGCCGGGTGTTCCCCTCGCGCCCGGCGTGCCACTCGAACCAGCCACCGGGGGGCTTCACCTGCCCCGCGCGATCGAGCGCGACGTCGTCGAGGACGAGGACGCGCTCGCGGTCGAGCCGGGGCTCGTCCGGGCCGCGGACGACGACGGCCCCGTACAGCCCGCGCTCGAGCTGGACCGTCTCGCGGAGGTGCGGGTGGTACCAGAACGTGCCCGCGTCCGGGACCACGAACCGGTACGTGAACGTCTCGCCGGGCGCGACCGGCCGCTGCACGAGCTCCGTGCCGTCCATCGCCGCGGGGATCCGGAGCCCGTGCCAGTGGATCGCGGTCGGCTCGCGGAGCCGGTTCGTGAAGCGCACCTGCAGGACGTCGCCGACCCGCGCCTCGATCGTCGGGCCGGGCACCTGGCCGTTGAAGCCCCACGCGCGCGTGCGCACCCCGGGCCGGAACTCCCACTCCAGCTCGTGCGCCTCGAGCTCGGCGCGGACGATGGTCCGGCCCGGCGCGGGCTGGGCGGCCTCGTAGGCCAGGACGTAGGCCATCTCCCAGTCGGCCGGGGCGACGTGCGCGGCGGGGTCGTATGCGCCGCGCGCCTGCGGGGCGTGGCGGTGGGCCGGACCGTGGGGCGCGTGCTCGTGCGGGTCGGACATGACGCTCTCCGGGTGAAGGTGCCGCGCATTGCGTAGCTCGGCCCAGGCGTTCGCGCCGCGGTCGACGCGCAACCTTCCGGGAGACGACGGGACGCGACGGGGACGGGCGGGCGCTCCGCGGACGGCCAGGCAGGCGGGCGCGTGAGCTGAGCGCGCTCAGCTGCCGCGCGGCCGGTCGTCCTCTGCCCGCACCGACCCGCGCCGTGCCCGCCCGGGCCGGCGACATGGGCGCGCGCGCCGCCAGGGAGTTAGGCTTCCGTGAACCCGTTCGGATCGGTGGAGCACAGTGGACCTGGCCGTCCTCGAGTTCATGCCCGACGCGGTGCTCGTCACCACCGGAGACGGGACCATCCGGTTCGTGAACCGGGCCGCGGAGCAGCTCTTCGGCCACGCCCGGGCCGACCTCCTCGGGCGCCCGATCGAGGCGCTCATCCCGGCCCGGTCCCGATCCTCGCACCGGCTGGCGCGGCAGGCCTATGCCGCCGCGCCGCGCGTGCGGCCGATGGGCCTCGGGCTCGACCTGCGCGCCCTCGCCAGGGACGGTCACGAGATCCCCGTCGAGATCAGCCTCTCGCCCATCCAGCTCGGGACCGAGCTCTGCACGATCGCGGCCGTCCGCGACGTGACGGAGCGGAAGCGCCTCGAGGAGCGGGAGCGGGCGGCGGAGCGGGCGGAGCAGGAGGTGCGGCAGCGCGACGAGATCCTCGCGGTCGCCTCGCACGAGCTCCGCGCGCCCGTCGGGACCGTCCAGCTCCAGGTGGACCTGCTCCAGCGCGCCGCCGCCGACGCGGTCGAGGACCTCGGCGCGATGCGAGACCGCATGAACCGGATCGCCCGGAGCGCCGGCCACCTGGCGCGCCTCGTCGAGGATCTCCTCGACATGCGGCAGCTCCGCGCGTCGGCGCTGCCGCTCCGGATCGAGGAGCTGGATCTGGTGGAGCTCGCCCGCGAGGCGGTCGATCGCCTCCGCGAGCAGGTGGAGCGGACCGGCGCGGCCCTGTCGTTCCACGGGCCCACCCCGGTCCGCGGGAGATGGGATCCGCTCCGCATGCACCAGGTGGTGACGAACCTGCTCGTGAACGCCTCCAAGTTCGGGCGCGGCGAGCCCATCCTGGTGAGCGTCGAGGGGGACGGGGCGCGCGCGCGGCTCGCCGTGGCGGACCGGGGCATCGGGATCGACGTCAAGGACCACGATCGGATCTTCGAGCGGTTCGCGCAGGCGGCGTCGCCCGAGGAGGTCAGGCAGGGCCTGGGCCTCGGCCTCTTCATCGTGCGCCGGATCGTCCACGCGCACGGAGGACGGGTGCTCCTGCGGAGCGCGCTCGGCGAGGGATCGACCTTCACGGTCGAGCTACCGATGGACGGCGTCGCAGCCGCCTGAGCCGCCACCCCCGCAGCAGTCCTCCCCACGCCAGGCCTCGAGCCCTTCACGCGCGATGAAGACGGTCATCCCGAGCGCCGCGACCGGATCGGCCCACCACCAGCCGAACGCCGCGTTGAGCCCGAGGCCGGCGAGGGTGACCAGCGAGAGCCAGAAGCAGGCCGACGTCTGGAACGCGTCGGCCTCGAGCGCGCGGCTCCCCAGGTCGCGGGCCGCGCGGCGCTTGGCGCGCGCGAGCCACTGCATCACGGCGAGCGAGACGGCCGTCAGGACGATGCCGACCCTCGTCGGCCTCGGCTCCTCGCGCTCCCACAGCGCGAGCCCTGCCTCGACGGCGACGTAGGCGGCGAGCAGGAGCAGCGAGGCGCCGACGAGCTTGTGCGCCCGCGCGTCGAGCCGCGCGACCTGCTCCGGCGCGAGCCCGCGCCGCTCGGCGCGGAGCCGCCACACGAGCACCGCGCCCGAGGCGCTCTCGACGAAGCTGTCGATCCCGAAGCCGAGGAGCGCGACGCTCCCGGCGAGGAGCGCGGCGGAGACCGCGACGAGGCCCTCGACGACGTTCCAGCCGACGGTGAGGTACTCGAGGCCGAGCGCGCGGCGGAGGCGGTCGGTGCGTGAGGCCGCGCCCTCGTTTCGACTGCCCCCGAGCGACCCCGCTCGCCCCGAGCCTCTCGAGGGGCGAGCGGGCGCGTCCGAGGCCGGAGGGATCATCAGAGGTCCGCCCCGAAGTCGTCGCCGAAGTCGGCGCCCGCGTCGAGGTCGCCGCCCTCGTCGCTCGCCTCCTGCAGGCCCGGTTCGTCCGTCCCGTGCTCGTCGGCAGCCTGCGGCTCCGCCGTGCCCGCGTCCCCCGCGGTGCCGAACCCGCCGAGCAAGTGCTGCGCGATGGCCGTGCCGATGAACGCGCCGGCGAGGCTGCTCAGCAGGCTCCCCGCGAGGAAGCCGCCCGCCCCGAGGCTCCGCTCGATCGTCCCCGGCTGGCGCAGCTCGGCGCGGGTCGCGAGCCGGGCCAGGCTGCTCGGATCCTCCGCGGTCACGCCCGCGCGCTCGTACGCCGGGACCGACGCGGAGAGCGAGCGCAGCACCTCGCGCCGCTGCTCCGGCGTGAGCTGGGCGAAGGCCTCCTCGTGCGCCCGCTCGATCGCGTCGGGGGGCGCCGTCCGCACGAGGTACCGGTACCGCTGGATCGCCGCCTCGTCCGACTGCGAAGGGCCGCCCTGCCGTGGAGCCATGGTCCGTCCTCCTCGCGGAGAACATAGTGGGCCGGCGGAGGGTGCGCCGGGAGGACGGGGAGGCGTGCGGGAGGCGGCAGAGGGGCGGGTGGCCGTCCGCGCCGGCCGGCGTTATCCATCCCCCGCCGAGGGACGACCCTCGGGCTTCCCTCGTCGACGCGGGGACGACCCTGCCCATCCCGCGGAGCACGGAATGGCCTGGATCGCCCTGTTCGTCGCTGGGCTGCTGGAGATCAGCTGGGCCGTGGGACTGAAGTACACGGCGGGGTTCACGAGGCTCTGGCCGACCGTCGCGACGGGCACGGCGCTGGTCGCGAGCATGGGGCTGCTCGGCGTGGCGCTCCGGACGCTGCCGCTCGGGACGGCCTACGCCGTCTGGACCGGCATCGGGAGCGTCGGCACGGCTGTGCTCGGGATCGTCCTGTTCCAGGAGCCCGCGACCGCGCTGCGGCTGGTGTGCATCGGGCTCATCGTGGCGGGGATCGTCGGGCTGAAGCTCGCCTAGTGAGCCCCGCTCACACCCGGCCCGCTCCCCTCGGGCGCCTCGCCCGCGCGCCGGTGAAGGTCGAGCCGGTCTGCGGCGAGCCAGAGCGCGACCGCCCACGCCGCGCCGACGGCCCAGCCGGCCACGACGTCGGTCGGCCAGTGGACCCCGAGGTAGATCCGGCTCACGCCCGTGAGCGCGGTCGCCGCGACGGCACACGCCATCACGAGGAGCTTCATCCGGGCCTGGGGGAGGACGCGGGCGAGGAGCGCGCCCAGCGTGAGGTAGACGACGGCGGACATCATCGAGTGGCCGCTCGGAAAGCTCGCGCTGTACACGACCGCCTCGTGCGGGACGAGATCCGGCCGCGGCCGCCCGAACCAGCGCTTCAGGGCGAAGCTCAGGAGCTGCCCGCCGCCGAACGCGAACGCGAGGAGCGCGACGGCGCGCGGCCGGCGCGCCATCCAGAGGTACAGCGCAGCGGCGAGCGAGACCAGCGTGAGGATGGTCGCGCCCCCGAGCGCGGTCAGGTCGCGGCCCATCTCCTCGAACCACGGTGGGCCGATCGGGTCCGAGAGGTCGGAGGGCTCGCGCATCGCCAGGAGGACGGCGCGATCGAGCGCGCGGACCTCCCCCAGGCCGACCGCCGCCGCGACCGCCACGAAGGTCCAGACCCCACCCGCCAGGACCGCGAGGAGCGCCACCGTCACGAGCTCGCGCGCCCGGAGGAGGCGCCGGAGGGTCCGCTCGCCACCCGCGGGCCCCGGTGCACGCCGCGCCGGCTCTTCAGGCACCTGCCGCATGACCAGGAGGATAGAGCCGATCGCGGCCGCGGGCCTGCTTTCAGGGGACCGTGAAGGTATCGCCTCGAGCGAGCCAGTTGGGCTCGTTCGATGACTTCGGTCTTCGAGCGGCCCAGTGATGGCAACCGCGACCCGTCCGCGGCGCCCGCATGGTCACTCGTCGCGTGCAGCCGGAGCCGGAGCAGCTCCGTCTCGGCCACGACAGCAGTCCGGTCCCCACGAGTCTCGGGAGGTTGAAGCTCAGCGCCGCGAGCAGCACGACGGTCTTCACCTTGACCAGCCCTCGGACGTTGAGGCGGTCCAGTCCTCGGTGCACCCGCAGGTCGGCGTTGGTGCGCTCGGCCAGGACTCCGCGCTGCACGTAGACCCGCAAATGGGACGCCCCGCCCACTCTCTCGCCGCCTCAGCCGCCGGAGCGCCGGAGCCCGGCCCCCGCGGAGCGGTACACCGAGGGCGCGCAGCCCCGTGGAACGAAGTCCGCGCGCGGCGCGGACCCAGCGCAGCGGGCGCGCGCCTGTCCGAAGCCGGCCAC
>JAEYOU010000123.1 GCA_023411405.1 Pseudomonadota bacterium
CCCCCCCCCCCCCCCCCCCCCCCCCCCCCCCCCCCCGGGGGGGGGGGGCGGGCTCCGCTACTCCACCGGCGGCTTGCCGTTCGGCCGCCGCAGGAAGGCGGGGATGTCGAACTGGTCGTCGTCCGGCCGGTAGACGGGCGGCTCGCGGCGCAGCGAGACCGGGGTCCGCTGCAGCGCCGGGGCGGTGACGAGGGCGGGCTCGCGCCGCCCGGCCGGCTTCGCGTCGGCGGGCAGGGGCGGGGGCACGGAGCGCAGCGCCGGGGCCTCGCGCACCGCCTCGACCGGCTCCGCCCGGCGCGCCATCGCCCGGCTCCGCTCGTCGCGCGCCTGGAACCCGGTGGCGATCACGGTGATCTTCACCTCGTTCCCGAGCCGCTCGTCGATCACCGACCCGAAGATGATGTTCGCCTCGGGGTCGGCCGCGGACTGGGCCATCGACACCGCCTCGTTCACCTCGAACAGCGTGAGGCTCGGGCCGCCGGTGATGTTGACGAGGAGGCCGGTCGCGCCGTCGAGGGTGACGTCCTCGAGGAGCGGCGAGTTGATGGCCGCCTGCATCGCCTCCACCGCGCGCCGGTCGCCGCTCGACCGGCCGGTCCCCATGAGCGCCATGCCCTGGCTGCTCATGATCGTCCGGACGTCGGCGAAGTCGACGTTGACGATGCCGTGCACCGTGATGAGGTCGGAGATGCCCTGCACCGCGTTGAGGAGCACCTCGTCGGCCCGCTTGAACGCGTCGGCGAGGGACATGTCCTCGCCGGCCACCGAGAGGAGGCGCTGGTTGGGGATGACGATGAGGGTGTCCACCGCCGCGCCGAGCTCGGCGAGCCCCGCCTCGGCCTGCTTGCGCCGCCGGTTGCCCTCGAAGAGGAAGGGCTTCGTGACGACGCCCACCGTGAGGGCCCCGGAGGCCTTGGCGATGTCGGCCACCACCGGGCCGGCGCCGGTGCCGGTGCCGCCGCCCATGCCGGCGGTGACGAACACCATGTCCGCGCCCTCGAGCGCGGCGGCGATGGCGTCCTTCTCCTCGAGCGCCGCGGTGCGGCCGACCTCGGGGTTGGCGCCCGCGCCCAGCCCGCGCGAGGCGTTCTTGCCGAGCGGGATCTTCACCGCCGCCTGGTTGACGCGGAGCGCCTGGAGGTCGGTGTTGGCGGCGATGAACTCCACGCCCTCGAGGCGCGCCGCGACCATCGTGTTGATGGCGTTGCCGCCGCCGCCGCCCACGCCGATGACCTTGATCTTCGCCGCGTCCTGCCTGTCCGTGTATTCGATCATGGCTCGCCCCGCGACTAGAAGATCTGCCCCAGCCACTCCTTCATCCGCCCCTTCACCTTCCGGTACACGTTCTCGTCGCGGATCTTGAAGTAGGGGCTCTCGTTCTGCTGCTGCGCGCCGTAGAGCACCAGCCCCACCGCGGTCGCGTACATCGGGCTCTTCACCACGTCGACGAGCCCGCCGATCCCGCGCGGCAGGCCGCGCCGGACCGGGACCCCGAGGACCTCCTCGGCCATCTCGGGCATGCCGGCGAGGAGGGTGGAGCCGCCGGTGATGACGACGCCCGAGGCCAGCACCTCCTCCATCCCGCACTTCTGGATCTCGTGCTGCACCAGCATGAAGATCTCCTCGACCCGCGGCTCGACGATCTCGGCCAGGATGTGGCGGGAGAGGACGCGCGGGGAGCCCCCGCCCACGCTCGGGACCTCGATCGTCTCGCCCTTGTCCACCATCGAGGCGACGGCGCAGCCGTACTGCTTCTTGATCCGCTCGGCCTCGTGCGTGGGCGTGCGGAGCCCGACGGCGACGTCGTTGGTGAGGTGGTTGCCGCCGAGGGCGATCACCGCCGTGTGCTGGATGGAGCCGTTGTGGAAGATGGCGATGTCGGTCGTGCCGCCGCCGATGTCGACGAGGCAGACGCCCAGCTCCTTCTCGTCCTCGGAGAGCGTCGCCATCGAGGAGGCGAGCGGCTGGAGGACGATGTCGGCCACGTTGAGGCCGGTCCGCTGGGCGCACTTCACGATGTTCTGCGCGGACGAGACCGCGCCGGTGACGATGAGCGCCTTGGCCTCGAGCCGGACGCCGCTCATGCCGACCGGCTCCTTGATGCCGTCCTGGTCGTCGACCACGTACTCCTGCGGGAGGACGTGGATCACCTCGCGGTCGAGCGGGATCGCGACCGCCTTGGCCTGGTCGATGACGCGATCGACGTCCTGCGGCCGGACCTCCTTGTCCTTCACCGCGACGACGCCGTGCGAGGGGAACGCCTTGATGTGGCCGCCGGCGATCCCGGTGTAGACGGTGGTGATCTCGCACCCCGCCATGTGCTCGGCCTCCTCGATCGACCGCTTGATCGAGGCCACCGTGGCGTCGATGTTGACCACCACGCCCTTGCGCAGCCCCTTCGACGGGTGCGAGCCGATGCCGATGATGTCGATCCCGCCATCGTCGCTCACCTCGCCGACGATGGCGCAGATCTTGGTCGTGCCGATGTCGAGCCCGACCAGGATGTCGCCGCTGTTCGCCATGACCACCACCTCCGGGCGTGTCCGCGCCGTCGCGCTTTCGCCCACCAGGAGCCCTCTCGGGCTCATCCCACCGCGCCACGTCTCCGGGGCGCGTCCCGCTACCGCCGCCCGGCCGTCTCCGGCCGATGAGCAGTCCCGGGCCCACCGCCTGCTGCTGCCACTTCCCCCGCGAACCGGACCGCCACCCACTCCGGGTGGCGGCGGTTGTCGAGGTGGATCACCTGCGCCTTCCGGGGCTCCGCCGCGAGCGAGGGCAGGAGCCGGGAGAGGCGGGAGAGCTTCGCGTCCAGCCCGCGCAGGCCGAGCCGGATCTCGGTGCCGTCGCCGGTCACCACGGTCGTGCCGAACACCGGATCGACGTGGATCTCCGAGATGGGCGCCCGCGCGTCGAGCCGCGCCGCGGACCAGCGGCCGGCGAGCGCCACCGCGCCGGCCAGCACCTGCTCCACCTCGGCGCGGCGCGCCAGGTACGCCTCGCGATCGATCCCCGTCACCACGGGGAGGTCGAGGCCGAGCCCCGGCACTGCCCGGTCGAAGATCCGCCCCGCCTCGTTCACGAGGTAGAGCTCGTCGAGCGACACGAGGGCGGCGGCCTGGTGCTCGCGCACGGTGATCTCGAGGGTCCCGCTCCAGAGCTCCCGGTCCACCTCGGCGCGCGCGACCCACGGCTGGTGCTGGAGCGTCGCCTCGACGAGGCCGGGATCGACGAGCAGCAGGTGGTCGCCGCGCTGGACCGGGAGGACCGTGAGGAGCTGATCGGCGGTCAGGCGCGAGAGGCCGTGGAACCGGATCTCGCGGACCCGGAGCCGCTCGCCGCCGAACACCGCGCGGTGGGCCCCGAGGGCGAGGAGGCCGAGGAGGAGGAGCGCGGCCACGGTGGGGCCCACGAGGTGGAGCAGCCGCACCAGCTTCTGCCGGCGCTCCCCAGGGACCTGGTCCACCCGCCGCCGATTGACTCCTCGCGCCACGCGCTTCTCCCGCCGCCCGCCGACACGCCGCCGCCTCCGCGCGCGGCGCGGTTGCGGGCGGTATCACCCGACGGCAGCATGCCGGAGGGGCGGGGCTCCGCAAGTTTTTGGCGGTCGCAGATCCCGAAGGATTCGCGGCGACAGGCCGCGGGCCGAGCCTGGCGGGATGCTCCCGGCCTTTCCGCCCGAGCGCAGCCGCCGCCGGAGGCGGCCGCGGAGTCGAAGGCGGGCTCGTCCACGGGAGGAGTCAGCGCACGATCGAGATCGAGAGGCCGTCCAGCTGGTTCCGGAGGATCGGCAAGATGATCGAGTCGAGCCGCGGGTGCGCGGCGAGCCGGGCGTTGAAGGTCCGGATCCCCTGCACGTGGGCGTCGGCGTGGTGTGGGTCGAGCACGCGGCCGTTCCGGAGCACGTTGTCGGCGAGGAGCAGCGTGCCGGGGCGCGCGAGCTGCACCGCGAGGTCGAGGTACTCGGGGTAGCTCTCCTTGTCGGCGTCGACGAAGACGACGTCGAACGGGGGCTCGCCGGCGGCGATCATGGCCCGCAGCGACGCGGCGGCCTGCCCTTCGCGCACCTCGACGGCGCCCGAGACGCCGGCGCGCGCCAGGTTCCGCCGCGCCACCTCGGCGTGGTGCGCGTCGAGCTCGAGCGTCACCAGCCGGCCGCCGGGGCAGAGCGCGCGCGCGAGCCAGACGGTGCTGTAGCCGCCGAGCGTCCCGATCTCGAGGATGCGCTCGGGCCGGACGAGCCGGGCGAGGAGGTGGAGGAGCTTCCCCTCGTTCGGCGAGACGGCGATCTCCGGGAGCCCGGCCGCGGCGGCGTCCGCGCGCCCCTCCGTGAGCGCCGGGTCGGGCGCGACGAACAGCTCCTCCACGTACCGGTCCACGCGCTCCGCGAGCGCACCGTCGAAGGGGTGCATGACGGGCTTGTGGCCCGGGAGGTCCGGGCGCGCACAGAAAAGATGGGACCGGGCCCGTCGCGCCGCCGCGCGCGGGCGCAGAGACCGTGAAGGTATCGCCCGGGTAGCTCGCCGAGTTCCTGTTCGTGGTCGCCAGCGAGCAGCCGGCCGGCTTGCTCGCCTGGCTTCGTCTTCCGGCTCGCAGGCTCGCCGGGTCGCCCTCAGGAGGGCAGGCCCATCGTCACGAGCTTCATCAGGTTGAAGCTCAGAGATCACGCGGCGGACTTGCCGAACCCCGGGACCAGCTGTGGTTGGTCCACCCCGCGGTTCGTGACGTCCGCCCCCACGATGAAGCCGCTGCTGTCCGTGGCGAGCTGCACGTTGTACGCAAGCCGGTAGCCCGCCGTCGGCCATCTTCACCACCCGGCATTCGGCATCCGTCGTGCTGACCCTGATCTCACCACGGCGCTTCGCATCCGACGGCTTCGCGGCGTCGCGCTCGGCCCGACCGCAGTCCATGGGACGCCCGGCCAACTCGCTCGCCGTCGCGAGCCGCCGGAGCGCCGGAGCCCGGCCCCCGCGGAGCGGTACACCGAGGGCGCGCAGCCCCGTGGAACGAAGTCCGCGCGCGGCGCGGACCCAGCGCAGCGGGCGCGCGCCTGTCCGAAGCCGGCCAC
>JAEYOU010000160.1 GCA_023411405.1 Pseudomonadota bacterium
GCCGCCGGCTCCTGCGCGGCGGGCGCCGGGGCCGCAGGCTCGGCCGGAGCGTCGGCCGGCTCGCCCTGGGTCAGCAGGACCGCCAGGATCGGCGCCAGGTGTAGGAACCCGTGCATTGGGGGGCGGAGCTTATGCTAGCTTTTCGGGCATGGCCAGCGCGCCTCGCGAGGTGATCGGGGATCTCGCCGCCACCGCCTTCGTGGAAGCGAGCCCGCTCTTCCGGTCGCTGGACGCGGAGGCGCGCCGCGACCTGCTCCAGCTCGCGCAGCGCGTGGACCTCGCGGCGGGGGAGCTCGTCTCCGGCGAGGGGGAGGAGACCTTCCTGCTGGTCCTCGACGGCGGCGCTTCCGCCCAGGTCGGGGGCGTGGAGATCGCGCACCTCGGGCGCGGGGCGACGTTCGGCGAGGGCCGGGTGCTCGGGGCGGGCCGGCCGCTGGCGCTCGTCGCCGCGACCGAGACGTCGGTCATCGCGTTCCCGGCGCCCATGATCGCGGCGCTCGCCGAGCGGTTCCCGAAGATGAAGAAGCTGCTCGAGATCGTGCAGGCGGCGCGTGAGAGGGAGGCGGCGGCGAAGGCCCCCTCCTGAGGGTCGTCGGACGCGCTGCGGCGCGAGCTCGCGCGCCCGGCTGCGGCGATGAGGCCGGCCCCGCCCCTCTGATCGGTGGCCCCCCGTTATGCTAGGGTGCGCCACCCATGCCGCGCCGCCAGGACATCAAGAAGATCATGATCGTGGGCTCCGGGCCCATCGTCATCGGACAGGCCTGCGAGTTCGACTACTCGGGCACGCAGGCCTGCAAGGCCTTGAAGGAGGAGGGCTACCAGATCGTCCTCCTCAACTCGAACCCGGCGACCATCATGACGGACCCGGGGTTCGCCGATCGGACGTACATCGAGCCGATCACGCCCGAGGTCGCCGAGCAGATCATCGCGCGCGAGAAGCCGGACGTGCTCCTCCCGACGCTGGGTGGCCAGACGGCGCTCAACCTCGCGGTGGCCCTGGCGAAGAACGGGGCGCTCGCCCGCCACGGCGTCGAGCTGATCGGCGCCCAGCTCGAGGCCATCGAGAAGGCGGAGGATCGGCTCCTCTTCAAGGAGGCGATGGAGCGGGTCGGGGTGGAGCTGCCGAAGAGCGGCTACGCGACGAGCTGGGAGGAGGCGCGGGCCATCGCCCGGGAGATCGGCTTCCCGATCATCATCCGCCCGAGCTTCACCATGGGCGGCGAGGGCGGCGGCGTCGCCTACAACCTCGAGGAGTTCGAGCCGCTCGCGCGGCGCGCCCTGACCCTCTCGCCGACGCACACCATCCTCTGCGAGGAGTCGATCATCGGGTGGAAGGAGTACGAGCTCGAGGTGATGCGCGACAAGCACGACAACGTCGTGATCATCTGCTCGATCGAGAACTTCGACCCGATGGGCGTCCACACGGGCGACTCGATCACCGTCGCGCCCGCCCAGACGCTCACCGACAAGGAGTACCAGCGGATGCGCGACGCCGCGGTCCGCATCATCCGCGAGATCGGCGTCGAGACCGGCGGCTCGAACATCCAGTTCGGCGTGGATCCGAAGAACGGCCGGATGGTCGTCATCGAGATGAACCCGCGCGTGTCGCGCTCGTCGGCCCTCGCCTCCAAGGCGACCGGCTTCCCGATCGCCAAGATCGCCGCCAAGCTCGCGGTCGGGTACACGCTCGACGAGATCCAGAACGACATCACCCGCTACACGCCCGCGTCGTTCGAGCCGACGATCGACTACGTGGTCACGAAGATCCCGCGCTTCGCGTTCGAGAAGTTCCGGGGCGCGGACGACACCCTCACCACGCAGATGAAGTCGGTCGGCGAGGTGATGGCGATGGGCCGGACCTTCCAGGAGAGCATGCAGAAGGCGATCCGCGGCCTGGAGATCGATCGGGCCGGGTTCGACTCGCCGCTCGCCAAGCGCCCGGGCGACCCGTACACGCAGGCGGAGCTCGACCAGATCCGCGCGGAGGTCCGGGTGCCGCGGGCGCTCCGGCTCTTCTGGGTCGGCGAGGCCTTCCGCGCCGGGCTCGGGGTGGACGAGCTCTTCCAGCTCACCGCCATCGATCCCTGGTTCCTGCGGGAGGTCGAGGAGATCGTCCGCACCGAGGCGCGGATCGCGAAGGAGGGCCTCCCGCGCGACCCGGCGGCGCTCCGCGCCGTCAAGGCGATGGGGTTCTCCGACAAGCGCCTCGCCCGGCTCACCCGCACCACCGAGAAGGCCGTCCGCGACCAGCGCTGGGCCGCGGGCGTGCGGCCGGTGTTCAAGCGGGTCGACACCTGCGCCGCCGAGTTCGAGGCCTACACGCCGTACCTCTACTCGACCTACGAGGAGGAGTGCGAGGCCCAGCCCACCGACCGCCCGAAGGTGATGATCCTCGGCGGGGGCCCGAACCGGATCGGCCAGGGGATCGAGTTCGACTACTGCTGCGTGCACGCGTCGTTCGCGCTGGCGAAGGCCGGGTTCGAGACCATCATGGTCAACTGCAACCCGGAGACGGTGTCGACCGACTACGACACCTCCGACCGCCTCTACTTCGAGCCGCTCACGCTCGAGGACGTGCTGGAGATCGTCCACAGGGAGAAGCCGAAGGGGCTCATCGTCCAGTATGGCGGGCAGACGCCGCTCAAGCTCGCGGTGCCGCTGCACGAGCTGGGCGTGCCGATCTTCGGGACCTCGCCGGACGCGATCGACCGCGCCGAGGATCGCGAGCGGTTCGCGGCGCTCATCGAGAAGCTCGGCCTCAAGCAGCCGCGGAACGGCGTCGCCCGCAGCGCCGAGGAGGCGTTCGCGGTGGCCCGGAGGATCGGGTACCCGGCCATGGTCCGGCCCTCGTACGTGCTCGGCGGGCGCGCGATGGAGGTGGTCTACGACGACCGCGATCTCGAGACGTACCTCCGCGACGCGGTGCATGCGTCCAACGAGCGCCCGGTCCTCATCGACCGGTTCCTCCGCGACGCCGCGGAGGTCGACGTGGACGTCGTCTCCGACGGCACGGACGTCGTCATCGGCGGCGTGATGGAGCACATCGAGGAGGCCGGCATCCACTCCGGCGACTCGGCGTGCTCGCTCCCGCCGCACTCGCTCGCGCCCGACGTCGTGGCGGAGATCGAGCGGCAGTCGATCGCCATGGCGAAGGAGCTGGGCGTCGTCGGCCTCATGAACGTCCAGTTCGCCATCCAGGGGAACGCCATCTACGTCCTCGAGGTGAACCCGCGCGCGAGTCGCACGGTCCCCTTCGTCGGCAAGGCGACCGGCCTCCCGCTCGCCAAGGCGGGCGCGCTCTGCATGGTGGGGAAGACGCTCGCCGAGGCGGGCGCGCTCCGCGCCGCCGCGATGCGGCACACCTCGGTGAAGGAGGCGGTCTTCCCGTTCGCCCGCTTCCGCGGGGTGGACACGGTCCTCGGGCCGGAGATGAAGTCCACCGGGGAGGTGATGGGCGTCGCCCCCGACTTCGCGACGGCCTTCCTCAAGGCGCAGGCGGCCGCGGGGAACGCGCTCCCCACGGGCGGCCCGGGCAAGCGAGCCTTCGTCTCGGTCAAGGACGCCGACAAGGACGCCACGGTCGACATCGCCCGGCGGCTCGTGCGCCTCGGGTTCGAGGTGCTCGCCACCGCCGGCACGAGCGCGTTCCTCGGCAAGCAAGGGATCCCCACGACGCCGGTGAAGAAGGTCCAGGAGGGCCGCCCGTCGATCGTGGATCGGATCATCGACGGCGACGTCCACTTCGTGGTCAACACCACGGCGGGGAAGCAGGAGATCGCCGACAGCTACTCGATCCGCCGCGAGACGCTGATGAAGCGGCTGCCGTACGTCACGACCCTGACGGGGGCGCGCGCGGCGGTGGGGGCGATGGAGGCAGCGCGCGGCGGGGACCCGATTGTCCGGTCGATCCAGGAGTATCACGCCGACGGACGTTGACTTTCGACCCCCGGGCGCTCTAGTCATTGAGGCATTGGCGCGGCCGCCCGGGACTCCCGGGCCGGCCGCCCTGTTTTTGTGGCGCAGGGGCGCCGGGGCAGCACCGAGGGTTCACGGAGAGAAGGGGAAGGCACCATGTCCGAGCGCGTGCCGATGACGAAGAGCGGCCTCCTCCGGCTCAAGGAGGAGCTGAAGCGCCTCAAGGCGGTCGAGCGCCCGAAGATCGTCCGCGAGATCGCGGAGGCCCGCGCACACGGGGACCTCTCCGAGAACGCCGAGTACCACGCGGCGAAGGAGAAGCAGGGCCACATCGAGGGTCGCATCCTCCAGGTCGAGCACTGGATCGCGAGCGCCGAGGTCATCGACGTGACCAAGCACGCCGGCGATCGGGTGGTGTTCGGGGCCACGGTGCACCTCGAGGACACCGACTCCGGCGACGAGGCCAAGTACCGGATCGTCGGCGAGCTCGAGGCCGACCTGAAGCAGGGGAAGATCTCGGTGACGAGCCCGATCGCCCGTGCGCTCATCGGCCGGAGCGAGGGCGACACCGTGGTGGTGCGCACGCCGGGCGGGCAGAAGGAGTACGAGATCCAGTCGATCGACTTCGTGGAGGAGGAGCTGCCCCCCGGGGTCGAGTCGGACGTCGGATCGGGGGCGTAGGCTCGGTCCAGCGTGCAGCGCGGGGGTGAGAGACCGCCGGGACCGCCGGCCCGGACGAACGGGCCCACGGACCTGGGGGCCGCCGCGCGGGCGCTCGAGGCGCTGCTCCCGCCGCTCCGCTTCGCAGTGAAGGACGGATTCGCGGGGGCCGACCGGCTCAAGCAGTTCGGCGAGACGGTGCGCGGGGCGATCGCGCGCGCGCGCGCGTTCGGCGCCGCCGACTCCGCCGCGCTCCGCGAGCTCCAGGAGGTGGCCGGCGCCTTCGACGACGCGCCCGGCCC
>JAEYOU010000161.1 GCA_023411405.1 Pseudomonadota bacterium
GGACAGGCGCGCGCCCGCTGCGCTGGGCGCGGTCCGCGCGCGGATCGCGCTCGTCGTGGCCGCGCGCCCTCGGTGTACCGCTCCGCGGGGGCCGGGCTCCGGCGCTCCGGCGGCTGCGGGGCCGATCGCGTGTCGGCGTGAACGGGGGCCATCTCTCCTCCGTTCACCCTGAGCCCTTCGGCGAACGGTAGCGCGACTCTTCAGTTGCAGTTTGTGGTTCCGGAGCCCGAGATGGTGAATGTCGCCGCTTGCGTGTCGTTGAACCCGTCCGAGATCGTCACCTGGTAGGTGTCGTTCTCGGAGAGAGGCGGGGTTCTGAAAGTGCAGCTCGCCGGCACGAATCCGCACGACTCAGGGTTGTCGGGACAGCTCGCGTCGCACGAGTCCACGCGGGGTTCGATGAAGAATGTGTCCCCGGTGAACGTCACGTCGCAGCGCACGGGAGCATTGCAGTCGCACCAGGTCACTGGGACCGTGACTTCCTGTTCGGCGGGAAGCGTACAAGAACTCGGCGCATCGCCCAGCGTCGGGTGTAGCGCGCAGCTCTCGGACCCACACCCGGTGCTGAGCACCGCAGCAGCCAGCGCAACCACGACAGCGGCACCACGGCGGACGAGCGTCATCGTTTCCTCCCTCAGATCCTGAGCACGATCTTCCCGAACTGCGCCCGCTCCGCAAGGAGCTCGTGTGCGCGCCGGACCTCGGCGAGCGGGAGCGTCCGGTCGATCACGGTGCGGAGCTTGCCCTCGTCCAGCAGGCGGAGCACCTCGACGAGGTCTGCCGCGGTGCCCATGGTCGAGCCGAGGATCGAGAGCTGCCGGTAGAACACGTGGCGCAGGTCGGTGGGCGGGTCGTAGCCGGTGGTCGCGCCGACCGTCACGATCCGGCCGCCGACGGCGGCGGACAGGATCGAGCCCTCCCAGGTCTTCTTCCCCACGTGCTCGAGCACCACGTCCACCCCGCGCCGCTGCGTGAGCCGCTTCACCTCGTCGACGAACGAGCCGGCCTCGTAATTCACCACCTCGTCGGCGCCCAGGGCGCGCGCCTTCTCGAGCTTCGCGTCCGACCCCGCGGTGGCGATGACCCGCGCGCCGAGGAGCTTCGCGATCTGCACCGCGGCGACGCCGACGCCCGAGCCCGCGGCGTGGACGAGGACGGTCTCGCCGAGCCGGAGCTGCGCCCGTCCCACGAGAGCGCGCCAGGCGGTGACGAACGTGACGGGCACCGAGGCGGCCTCCTCGAACCCGAGCCGCGCGGGCTTGGGCACGGCGCTCCGCGCCGGCACGACCACCCACTCCGCCTGTCCGCCGGTGGAGTGCTCGCCCAGGATCCCGAACCGCCGGCAGAGGTTCTCGGCGCCGGCGAGGCACCGCGGGCACCGCCCGCACGACGTCGCCGGGTTCACCACCACCGCGTCGCCCACCTTCGGCTCGGCCACGCCCGGCCCGACCGCGTCGACGACGCCCGCCATGTCCGCGCCGAAGACGTGCGGGAACGTGAGGAGCAGCCCGGGCCAGCCGCGGCGCACCCACAGGTCCAGGTGGTTCACGGCGGCGGCGCGGACCGCGACCCGCACCTCGCCCGGCCCGGGCGCCGGGTCGGGCAGCTCACCCACGGTGACGACCTCGGGGCCGCCGTGGCCCCGCATGAACGCGGCTCTCATGGCTCCTCCGTCGCGGGGGGATCGAGGGGGTCTCCGCGCAAGAACCGCGCGGCGCAGATGTCGGCCTGCCCTCGCTGCGCCTCGAGCGCGCTCCTCCGCAGGCGCAGCTCGCAGGTGCAGGCGCCGCCCGGGCACTCGCCGGGATCGGCGCTGAACCAGGCGTAGATCACCTGGCACACCTCGTCGCCCGCCGTCGCCGCCCCGCACGAGTCGCCGTCCGGGAGGGGCGCGAGCGCTGCCCAGCAGCGCGGCCCCAGGGGGGAGCCGCCGGAGAGCGCCTCCTGCGCCTCCGCGTACGTCGCGCCGAGGAGGCCCGCGCACCGGGCCGCGAGCTCGTCCATGACCCGCTCCTCGGAGGTCGGGCCGCAGGCGGCCCCCGCGAGGAGCGCCGAGGCGATCGCGAGGAGCGAGGGGCGGTGCACGGTCGAACCTCTATCGCACGGCGGCGAGCGGCACCACCCCGGATCACCGCTCGTCGTCCACGACCCCGGGGGTCCCGGCGAGCACGTCCTCGCACGCGGCGCGGAGCCGCGGGAGGAGCGCGCGGATCGCGGCCGCGCGCGCCGCGCGGCGGGCGTCCGTGTCGAGGCCCATCGCCGAGAGCAGCGCCAGGTAGCGCTCCCGGAAGCGCGCGCGGTCGGCGGGGCTCGCGTCGTGCTCGAGCGCGTTCTGGGCGAGGCTCCGCAGGAACGTCAGGCGGTACATCGCCGCGCGGTGATCGCCGGCATCGACGAGCTCCCGCACGCCCCCGAGCGCGAAGCTGCGAGCGTCGCGCGACAACTCGAAGTCCATGCCGAAGACCGTGCGCCGGACCCCGACCGCGGCGTCCCAGGCGCCTGCGAGCTCGTCGAGCGCGGCCGCGACCTCGCCCGGCCCCAGCCGCGCGCTGCCGAGCGCGGCGAGGAGCTCCTCCGCGAGATCGGCCCGGCCGTGCTGCGCCAGGAGCGCACGGGCGTGGAC
>JAEYOU010000163.1 GCA_023411405.1 Pseudomonadota bacterium
CGTGAGCGCCGCGGCGGCCTCGGCCTGCGCGGCCCAGGCGGCCCGCTCTCGGTGGCGCATGCGGCGGTACAGCGCCGCGCTCGCCGCGCCGTAGAAGGTGCAGCTCCCGACGCCCAGCAGGACGAACCCGAGCTTCACCGGCGGCGCCTCGCCGTGGAGCGAGAGCCCCAGCGCGACCGCCAGGGCAGCCAGGCCGCTCACCACGTTCACCGCGGGTTCGTCGGGGATGCCGATGCCGACGACGATGGGCACGAACGCGAGGAAGGCGAGGTAGGGGCTCGCCGCGCCGCCGGTGCCGAGCGCGAGGAGCCCGAACCCTGCCACGACCAGGACGGCCATCGCGCAGAGCGCGACGCGGAGCACCGTGACGTCCACGCGGCGGGTGAGCGCCACCTCCAGCCCCGCCAGGGCAGCCGAGATGAGGAGCCTCCCCCCCAGCACCACCGGGGCGGTCCCGTAGAGCGCCACGTCCAGGGCGAGGAACAGGAGGTTGATCGTCCCGACGATCCGGATGACGCGGCGGCGCTCCGGCGTGCACCCCTCGGTCGTGTACTCGCCAGGAGACATCGGTCCCTCGTGGAGCGCGCCGGCCCGGAGCGCGTCCGGAGCGGCGGCCCACTCTAGCCGGTCGCGCGCAGGATGGGCGGCCTTCCTGTGGCCGTGGCCCTGCACACCCGGGTCGCGCGGGCGGGTCCGGCGCGGGTGCGGTTACCCAGCGGCCCCCGCCGGGCGGGGCAGGAGTGCGTCGCCGTACGCGTGCAGCGCGGGGGTGCCGCCGGTGTGCCAGAACAGGATCGTCTCGTCCGCGCCGAACGTCCCGCGCCGGACGAGATCGACGAGCCCCGCCATCGCACGCCCCGTGTACACCGGGTCGAGGAGGAGGCCCTCCTGGCGCGCGGCGAGCAGGACGGCCTCGCGCTCCGGGTCGCCCAGGACCGCGTACCCGCCGCCGAGGTAGCCGTCGAACCCGATCACCTCGCCGGGCGCGACGCGGACGTCGAGCCCGAGGCGCCGCGCCGTCCGCGCCGCGAGGTCGGCGACGCCGGCCTGCAGCTCGGCGCGGGGCGCGTCGATCGCGATCCCGGCGATCTGCGCGCGGAGCCCGAGCGCGCGGGCGCCGACACAGAGCCCGGCCTGCGTGCCGAACGAGCTGCTCGCCACGACGACGCGATCGACGGTGCGCCGCTCCGCCGCGAGCTGCCCCGCCAGCTCCTCCGCCGCGGCCACGAACCCGGCCGCGCCGATCTCGTCCGACGCGCCCACCGGGATGAGGAACGGCCGCCGTCCGGCCGAACGCTCGGCGGCGATCACCTCCGCCGCCGCCTCCTCGCGCGTGCGGTCGCCGGCGAAGACGACCTCCGCCCCGAGGAGCCGATCGAGGAGCAGGTTGCCCGTCTCGGCCGCGGGCGGGGCGCCGCCGAGGACGAGGACGCAGCGCAGCCCGCAGCGCGCCGCCGCGGCGGCCGTCTGGCGGGCGTGGTTCGACTGGACGGCGCCCAGCGTCACCAGCGTGTCGGCTCCCTGCCGCTGGGCCTCGCCCAGGCTGAACTCGAGCTTGCGGGTCTTGTTCCCCCCGCCGGCGAGCCCCGTGAGATCGTCGCGCTTCACCAGCAGCCGCGGGCCGCCCAGCGCCGCCGACAGGCGCGGGAGCTCCTCGATGGGCGTGGGGAGGTGGCCGAGGCGGACGCGGGGGACGGAGCGGGTGAGCATGGACGAGATCCTATAGCGGCCGCGGCGCGGAGGACGGGTGCGCTCCGCGGCGCCCCGGACAGGACTCGATGCCGGTGGCCCTCGCCGATCCGCGTGATCTCCGGCGCGCGCCGCGACACAATCGCCGCATGGAGAACGAGGATCTCGCCGCGCTCCGCGAGGCCAGGCGCTTGCTCGAGAACCCCGGGCTGGCCATCGAGCTCGCCAACGCCGTCGGGCACCCCGTGGAGTGGGCGCTGGCGCGGCTCCCGGAGCGCGCCGGCCGGATCGTCGCCACGTCGACGCGCGCCGCGCTCGACAGGGCGCTGGGCCTCGCGCTCTCGACGCTCGACGCCCGCGCCGATCGTGCCCCCAAGGACTGGCGCCACCGCGCGGCCGCGTGGGCCTCGGGCGCGGCGGGCGGGGCGTTCGGCCTGGTGGGGCTGCCGCTCGAGCTGCCCGTCTCGACGACCCTGATGCTCCGGTCCATCGCCGAGAACGCGCGCGCCCAGGGCGAGGATCTCGGGGACGCGGAGGCGCGGCTCAACTGCCTCCTGGTCTTCGCGCTCGGTGGGCGGGCGAAGAGCGACGACGCGGCGGAGACCGGCTACTTCGCCGTGCGCGTCGCGTTCGCGCGGACCGTGGCGGAGGCGGCGGAGTACCTCGCGAGCGCGATGGCCGCAAAGCAGACGGCCGAGCGCGCCGCGCCGGTGCTGGTCCGGCTCGTCACGAAGATCGCGGCGCGGTTCGGCGTGGCCGTACAGCAGAAGCTCCTCGCCCAGCTCGTGCCCGTCGCCGGGGCGGTGGGCGGCGCGCTGGTGAACGAGGTGTTCATGCGCCACTTCCAGGAGACGGCGCGGGGCCACTTCACGATCCGGCGGCTCGAGCGGATGTACGGGACCGAGGAGGTCCGGCGCGCGTACGACGCCGCGTGACGCGGCTCCCCTCAGCCCCGAACTCGGAGGTCCCATTCGAGCCCCTCCGGCGCCGCGCCTCGGACGCGCACGTAACCGTCGTGGACGCCGTGGAGGTGGTGCGCCGCGCAGAGGGACGTGAGGTTCTCTTCCTCGTCGCCCCCGCCATGCGAGCGGTACTTGATGTGGTGGACGTGGTCCGCCGCCTTGCTGCACCCCGGGCACGTGCAGAGGCCGCGGTCGCGCTCCATCGCCCGGGTGGCCGGCGTGTTGGGCCGCCTCGTCTCCACCTCGTAGGTGTCGATGAAGTGCTGGCACATGACGACGAGGCACTTCGAGGCCCCGATCCACTCTTGCGCGGCGGCGCGGACCGCCCGGCAGGCCGCGCTGAAGACCTGGTGCACGTCCTCGGGCAGCCGGGCTGCCCACTCCTTCCGTGCGCACATCTGCGCTTCCTCATCGGCCTCGACGGCGCGTGCGAGCTCGACGACCTTCATCTTCTCGGCCTTGGCGATCCAGGCATCGATGAACGCGGGCGAGGAGCAGCGGGCCACCAGCCGCGCCTGCTCGTACCCGAGCCGCCCGTCGCGCATCGCGCGGCGGAGGGCAGGGAAGTTCCAGAGGCGTCTCTCCAACCACGCCCGCTGCTCGACCGCGCGGCCGGACATCCCGAGCCGCTCGGTCGCGTAGTGGTCGACGTCGAGGAACTTCATGTCGCGCCAGAGCCCCGTGTTGATGAGGAGCATCGAGAGGTGGCCGACGAGCTCGTCCCAGCCCTGGCGCATGGAGGCGAGCTCGAGGAGCCGCTCGTGGATCCGGAGAGCGCCATCCCGGTCGTCCACTCCCGCCTCCGGCGCGGGCATCGGGTCCGCGGAATGGAGGTAGCTCCAGCGGTCGTACTCGCGCTCGAGCCACTCGCGGAGCTCGGGCGACGGCTTCGACGGACCGATCCCGAGGAGCGCGTAGATGTCGTGGCCCGGGCCGGACGAGCTCACGCCCGCGCCGTCCCCCGCGACCTCGGCCGGGGGACGTGGATCCGGGTGACTCCCAAGGTACTCCTGCGCGATGGCCTCGACCCGCTGCCACTTTGGCGTGTTCGCGCGGAGCACCTTGCCAGCCACGTCGAGCGCCCGATCGACGACCTCACGCTCCTCCGGCGCGAGGTCGATGACGATCCGGTGCCAGCGCTTCTCCCCTTCCTCCTCGGCCGCCGCCGCTACCGCTGCGGAGTCCCCCCGCGCAGCAGCCCGGAGCCCGCGCACCGTGTCCCGCTTCGCGCGCTCCACCCACTCGGCCTCGGAGTCCCCCACCGCCACGTCGACGATGGCGACCGCCTTCTTGATGTCCACCTCGCCTGCCCGCACCGCCGCCTTCAGGACCGGTCGCGTCCGGAGATCGCGCGCCAGCTTCGCCCACTCCTTCGCCGTCCGCGGCGCGAGCGAGAGCTCCTCGCGCACGTAGTCGCCCAGGTTCGTGTACCCGAGCCGGATCGGCCCGGCGCCCGTGCAGAGCGCGTCGAGGCACTCGCCCATCGCGACCGCGATCGCCCCGCTCCCGCGCGCGACCTTCACGAGCAGCTCGTCGATGAGCAGCGCCGCCTCGTCCCGCAGCAGGTGGCGGCGGTCCTGCGGCAGTACCGGGAGGAGTGGCCACGCGCGCTTGCCGAGCGCCGCGAGGGCATCGGGGGAGAGGGGCGGAGGCGCGCCGGTTGTGCTCGCGTTCGTCATGACTGAACAGGCGTATAGCATGACGCTCTGTCAAATGGCGGCGTCTCTGTCGTCTCCGATGGGCTGGGCGCGAGAGCACGGATCTCCGATCCGCGAGTCCGCGCGGCCCAGGAGCGCGCCCGACTCGGCGCTCCGTGTCCCTCCGCCCGCCCGACGATGTCGCGAGAAGCGTCGGGAGGCGCCGCAGCGCCACGGCGGAGGTCGCGGCCAGCGGACTTCACTTCGCCGCCGCTGTCGCGGAGATGCCCCTTGTCGTTTCCATGCCCGGAAAGCACACTCCACCGATGCTGCCGCTGAGCGAGATCGCGAGGCTGAGGGACACCGTCGACGCGGACTGGCGCTCGCCGCTGGCCGACGCCGTCGCCGCCCGGTGGGGGTACGGGCCCGGCGCGGCGCTGTTCTGGCGATCGAGCGCGAGCCACGTCTTCGTCGTCCTGAACGAGGATCGGACGCGGCGCGAGGGCTTCCTGAAGTGTGTCCCGGCGCGGCTGTTCGAGCGACGCCAGGTCGAGGGGATCGCCGCGTTGATGTCGGCCCTCGCCGAGGCGGGAGCGGCGACGGTGCCGATCCGCCGGTCCTCGACCGGCGGCCTCGTCGAGACGATCGACGTCGGTGGGTGGCGTGGGCACGCGATGCTGGTGGGCAACGCCGGAGGAGAAACAGCGGACCTGGCCGAGCTCACGCCCGCGTCGGCGCGCGCGTGGGGCGCGGCGCTGGGGCGGCTCCACCGGGAGGGCGATCGCGCCGCGGCGACGCTCGAGCTGCCCGACGGACGGGACCGCATCCGGCAGGCGCTGGACTCGCTCGACGGCGACGCGGTCCTCGGCGAGGTGGTCGCCGTGGTGCGATCGCGACTGGCGGCCCTGCCGCGGAGCGACGGCGGCTACGGGCTCATCCACGGGGACTTCGAGCTCGACAACTTGTCGTGGGTCGACGGCGCGCCGATCGCCTACGACCTCGACGAGGCGGAGCGGTCCTGGTACGCCGCCGACATCGCGTTCGCGATCCGGGATCTCGTCCCTGACCCACGCGCCCTGGCCGAGCCCCCGTCCCCATTGCTCGGGGGCTTTCTCGACGGGTATCGCCAGGAGCGCCCGGCGATGGTGGTCGACGCCGACCAGCTCGTCCTGTTCACCGCCAGCAACGCGCTGCGGAGCCTCGCCCGGCTCGGGCCGGTGCTCGCCGAGGACCCCGAGGTCGGCCGCGGCTTGATCGCGAACGTGCCGTCGGGGCGACCGCTGCGGGAGGTAGTGGAGGAGCACGCCGAGCGGCACCGGCGGATCGCGGTCGAGCTGCTCCGGCTTCTCCGCTGAACCTCGTGGAATCTACCTGCTCGACGACCTCAGCGCGGGCGGACCCCAGCACCGCTCGCCGCGACCCTGTCGAGGGCGAGCGGCGAGCGAGCCGGGCGCGGCCGCGACGACGCTACTCCCTGAGCGCCGGCACCGTCGTCCAGGTGCCGCCCATGTTCTCGCAGATGGCCTCGGTCGACGAGAGGCTGCCCGCGTCGTACACGTGGATCTCGCCCTCGGAGGTGGCGCCGTCGAACGCACACGTGCCGAGGATCCCCGTGTCCGGGCACGAGCTCACCTCGCGATAGCCCTCGGCGCAGCGCAGCTCGGCCGGGATGGCCCATCGAGACTCCCCGCAGGTGGAGCCGTCCGTCGCCGCGCAGCGGATCTCCGTCCGCAGCTCGGGATCGTCGTCGTCACCACCGCCACCGCCACACGCGACCAGCGCGCCGCACGTCGCCAGCGCCAAAGCAAACAGCCCGTTCCTCATCATGGGTCGCCCCCTCCTGGTTGGTTGGACAGCAACGACAGTGTACCCGGCGGGGACGGAGATGCCAGGGGTTTCTCCGGACGCCTGCGCTCAGCGCGCCCGGTCCCAGCCCGGGCAGGGAATTGACCGAGAGCGTAGGCCATGTGCCACTCAGCACGGAGAGTGCAGTCATCGCCTCTCCCGGCCACAGCCGAGAACGGCTGCGCCCGGTCCCCGCCGTCGGAGGAGGCGCCCACATGCGAAGCGTGCCCTCACGTGTTGCCCTCGTCGTCGCCCTCGCCCTCACGTCGCTCCTGGGCGGCTGTGGTCCGGACCCCTCCGCCGAGGGCGCAGAGGTGACGTCCGCCGAGCCGCAGGACGCGACCAACTGGTGCGCGGGCAAGGCGAACGGGTGGTACTGCTCGCAGGAGTACCGGTACCGCTACAGCTGCTACAACCAGCAGATGTCGAGGGCGGAGTGGTGCGACTGTGGCTGCTCTCCGCGACCCGCCGGCCAGGACGACGTCTGCGCGCCGTGCGACTTCTGTGCGGGCAAGGCGAACGGCTACTGGTGTGACGGGCGGTACCTGAAGGGCTGCGTCGGAGGCGCGACGGTCAGCAGCAAGTACTGCTCGGCCGGCTGCCGGTCCATGCCGGCGGGCACCGACGATCGCTGCAACTAGCCGCGCCGGGGCTCCGCCGGGCCGGGTCGCGCTCCGCCACGTTCAGCGCGCGCCCGGCCGGCGGGGACGAGGTGCGCCCATCGGCCGCCCGCGCGGGCGGAGCCCGGCGGCCGGGCGAGGACGGGCAGCGCCATCGCCCCGAGCAGCAGGAGGGCGATGACCGGCAGCGCGCCGCTGAAGGTGCCGGTCGCGTCCTTCACGGCCGCGACGAAGAGCGGGCCGGCGATCCCGCCCATGCCCCAGGCGAGGAGGATCCACCCGTAGTTCATGCCCATGGACCTGGTGCCGAACCAGTCCGCGACGAAGGACGGCATGATCCCGAAGCCGCCGCCGTAGCACAGGAGCACCACCGCGAAGAGCGCCGCGACAAGCCACAGGCTCGAGGCGGCGCCGACCGCGAGGAACACCGCCAGCTGCACCCCGTAGAGGAGGAGGTAGGTGAGGTTCCGGCCCAGCCGATCGGACACCGCGCCCCAGAAGAACCGGCCGAGCCCGTTGAACAGCGCGATGAACCCGTAGACGACGACGGCCGTCGCCGCGGGCGCGCCGGTGAGCTCCCGCATGATCGGGACCGCGTTCGAGATGAAGAGGATGCCCGCGGTCACGTTCAGGAAGAGCATGAGCCACAGGGCCCAGAACTGCGGGGTGCGCAGGGCCAGCGCGGGCGGGAGGTCCCGGCCCGCGAC
>JAEYOU010000186.1 GCA_023411405.1 Pseudomonadota bacterium
GCGCCGGAGGGCGCGCGCCCGCTCCGGTTCGACCCGGGGCAGGGCGGGATCCTGTGCGAGCGCTGTGCCCACACCGGCGCGGCCGCCCCGCTCCTCTCGCGGGCCGCGGTGGCGTCCCTGGCGCGCCTCCAGGCCGCGCCCCTCGCCGCCGCCCTCGCCGAGCCGCTCGATCCAATCGATCCATCCCTGGGCCGCGAGCTGCGCGACGCGCTCGGGGCCTTCATCGGGCACCACCTGGGAAGAACGCTCGCCGCGCGGCGTTTCCTCGACGAGGTCGGCCCCGTGCTGGACGGCTGAGGACCGCCCCTCCCGCGGCGAATCTCCGTTTGACACCGCGGCCTTACGGCCCTACGGTGCCGCTTTCGATCGCGCGCGGTACCCGCCGAGTCGAAGGCCGAGTGGAGGCTCGTGTGTACTTCCAGGACCTCATCTTGAAGCTGCAGTCGTACTGGGCGAGCCGGAACTGCATCCTCGCCCAGGGGTATGACCAGGAGGTCGGCGCGGGGACGATGAACCCCGCCACCTTCCTGCGGGTGCTCGGGCCGGAGCCCTGGAACGTCGCGTACGTCGAGCCCTCACGGCGCCCCGCGGACGGCCGCTACGGCGAGAACCCGAACCGGCTGTACCAGCACCACCAGTTCCAGGTCATCCTCAAGCCCAACCCGCCCGACGTGCAGGAGCTCTACCTCGGCTCCCTCCGCGCCATCGGGATCGATCCCCGCGCCCACGACATCCGGTTCGTCGAGGACGACTGGGAGAGCCCGACGCTGGGCGCCTGGGGCCTCGGCTGGGAGGTCTGGTGCGACGGGATGGAGATCACGCAGTACACCTACTTCCAGCAGGCGGGCGGCTTCGAGGTGAAGCCCGTCGCGGCCGAGCTCACGTACGGGCTCGAGCGGATCGCCATGTACCTTCAGGACGTCGAGAACGTCTTCGACGTCGAGTGGGTGAAGGGCGTCCGGTATCGCGAGGTCTTCCACCGGAACGAGGTGGAGATGAGCACCTACTCGTTCCAGAAGTCGGACGCGAAGATGCTCTTCGGCCTGTTCGAGACGTACGAGGCCGAGTGCAAGCGGCTCATCGGCGAGGGGCTGCCGCTGCCGGCGTACGACTACTGCCTGAAGTGCTCCCACACCTTCAACAACCTGGACGCGCGCGGCGCGATCAGCGTCACCGAGCGGGCCGCGTACATCGGCCGGGTCCGGGCGCTCGCGCACGCGTGCGCCCGCGGGTACCTCGACATGCGGGAGAGCCTGGGGTTCCCGCTCTTGCCCGAGAGTGAACGTGCCGCCGCGGTCGAGGCCGCCCGGGCGGCGCGGGAAGCGCGGGAGGCGCGATGAGCCCTGCGAAGAAGACGGTCGTGAAGGCGAAGCGCCCCGCGGCGAAGAAGGCGCCGGCGGGCAAGGCCGCCGCGGCGAAGCCTGCCGACCTGCTCCTCGAGATCGGCGCCGAGGAGATCCCCGCCGGCTTCGTGCCCGCCGCCGTCGCCCAGCTCGAGGCGGAGCTCGGGAAGGCGCTCGACGACGCGCGCCTCGCGCACGGCGAGGTGAAGGCGGTCGGCTCGCCGCGGCGGCTCGCCGTCTGGGCGCGCGCGGTGGCGCCGCGCCAGACCGACGCGCAGAGCCAGGCCTTCGGCCCCCCGGTGGCGCAGGCGTTCGACAAGGACGGCAACCCCACCCCGGCCGCGCTCGGCTTCGCGCGCAGCCAGGGCGTGGAGGTGGCCGCGCTCGAGCGCGCGATGACGCCCAAGGGCGAGCGGCTCGCGGTGACCAAGGTGGAGCACGGGAAGCCCGCGGGCGAGGTGCTGCCCGGCCTCCTCGAGAAGCTCGTCGGCGCGATCCGGTTCCGGAAGGCCATGCGCTCGCGCTGGGACGAGGTGACGTTCGCGCGCCCGGTCCGGTGGATCGCGGCGCTCCACGGCGGGAAGAAGCTCGACGTCCGGTACGGGGAGATCCGCTCCGGCGCCGTGACCTTCGGCCACCGCTTCCTCGCGCCGAAGGCGATCGCCCTCGCGGGCACGCCCGAGGACTACGTCGCGAAGCTCCGGAAGGCGCACGTGCTCGTCGATCCCGCCGAGCGGCGCGCGGCGCTCGAGGCGGCGCTCGCGAAGGCGGCGAAGCTCGCCGGCGGCGCGATCCGCCCCGACGCGGCGCTGCTCGACGAGGTGCTCTACCTCGTGGAGGAGCCGACCGCGATCGCCGGCGAGTTCGAGCGCTCGAACCTCGAGCTCCCGGCGGAGGTGGTCATCTCCGAGCTGCGGAACCACCAGCGCTACTTCGCGGTGGTGGACGGGGAGGGGAGGCTCCGCAACGGCTTCGTGGCCGTCTCCGCCACGGCGGTGAAGGATCCCAAGGTCGCGCGCCACGGCTACGAGCGGGTGCTCCGCGCCCGCCTCGCGGACGCGCGCTTCTTCTTCGAGGAGGACCGGAAGCGGACGCTCGCGGACCGGATCCCGGACCTCGCCCGCCGGACCTACCTCGCCAAGCTCGGCAGCGAGCTCGACCGCGCCGGCCGGATCGGCGCCGTGGCCGACGGGCTCGCGCGCGCGCTCGGCAAGGAGGCCCTCGCCGGCGATCTCGCCGAGGTGGCCCGGCTCGCCAAGGTGGACCTCAACACCGGCATGGTGGGCGAGTTCCCCGAGCTGCAGGGGATCATGGGCGCCCACTACGCCCGGCTCGAGGGCGCGCGGCCGGAGCTGGCCGACGCGATCGAGGACCACTACAAGCCCATCGGCGCGTCCGACGCCATGCCCCGCGGCGACCTGGGCGCGCTCGTCGGCCTCGCCGACCGGCTCCACCAGCTCGTGGGGATCATCGGGGTGGGGGAGAAGGCCACCGGCGCGGCCGACCCGTACGGCCTGCGGCGGGCGGCCATCGCCATCCTCCGCATCCTCCTCGACCGCGGGTATCACCTGTCGCTCTCGGAGGCGGTGGAGCGCACGCTCGATACGCTCTCCGGGGTGAAGCTCGCCGCCGATCGCAAGGTCGTGGCCGGACAGGTCCTCGACTTCCTCCGGGGCCGCGTCCGCGCGCTCTGGAGCGAGGAGCACCCGGCTGACCTCGTCGAGGCGGTGCTCGCCGCCGGGTTCGACGACGTGGTGGACGCGCGGCGCCGCCTCGAGGCGCTCGCCCAGGTGAAGGCGCGGCCGGACTTCACGCCGCTCGCCGTGGCGTTCAAGCGCGTCGCCAACATCCAGGAGAAGGCCGGCGCGGCCGCGGGCGCCGAGGTGAACGCGGCGCTCCTCGCCGACGACGCCGAGCGGCACCTCCACGCCGAGCTCCTCCGCGTCGAGCAGGAGGTGAACGCGCGGCGGGCGGCCCGCGACTACCCGGCCGTGCTCCGGAACGTCGCCACGCTCGAGCCGGCGGTGGCCCGGTTCTTCGACGACGTGCTCGTCATGGCCGAGGATCCGGGGCTCCGCGCCAACCGCCTCGGCCTCCTCAAGCGCGTCGGCGCGCTCTTCCAGGACGTCGCCGACTTCCGGCGCATCCAGGCCGAGCTGCCGGCCGGGCCCTCGGCCTGATCCCCGCCGCCCATGTCCTTGACCGCCCTCGACCCCGGACGCTACGGTTCGCCCCTCCCCGTGCACGCCCTCTCCCGATCCCTCCCCGCGGTGCTCGCGCTCCTCGCCGCCTGCGCCCAGGGCGCCAACCGGGAGGACGCGCCGCTCGACCGGGTCCACTATCCCGCCGGCGCGGCGTTCTCGGACGGCCAGCTCCTCGTCGTGAACACCGACCAGGACCTGGCCTACGAGGGCGGCTCGCTCCTCGCGTTCGACCCGGACACGGGGGAGCCCCAGGGCGGGGTGGCGGTGCCGTACATGGCGGGGCGGCTGCGGGTCGTGGACGCCGCGGCCGCCGCGGGGTGCGACCTCGGGCCGGACTCCCCGTACCAGGTCCCCTTCGCGATGGTGCCGGGGCGGTCGGAGAAGTCGCTCCTCGTCGTGCGCCTGCCGCTCGCGGCCGGCGCGCAGGACCTGCGACGCACGATCGACCTGCGCGCCGACGGCGCCGCGTATCCGTACGACGCCGCGCTCACCTGCGGCGCCGACGGGACGCCGCGCGCCTGGGTCAGCTTCCAGCGCGGCCTCGACGACCGGGGCTACGTCGCGCAGCTCGATCTCTCCGGCGCCACGTTCCCGCCGCCCGTCGTGCAGGTCTTCACGGGGCTCGGCTCTCCCCGCAGCTTCGCCTGGGACCGGGATCACGATCGGCTCTACTTCACGACGCGCGAGTTCCGGCGGCGCGCGCCGATCCGGTGGATCGAGATCGGCGGCGGCTGCAAGCCGTTCGAGGGTGGCATCCAGGACGAGCGCCGAGGCGGCTGCCACGTGGACGAGCAGGGGATCGACCTCTCCGCGCACCTCGTCGGCGCCGAGCCGAACGGCATCGCGCTCTCCTCGGGCCTCCGGCCGTGCGTCTACGGCGAGGCCGGCGAGCTGTGCCGGCGCATGTACGTCTCGGTGCAGCTCTACGACGCGGATCTCGCGCGGTACCTCGACGCCCGCCCCTCGGGCGACGTCGGGGGCAAGCTGGTCGTGCTCGAGCTGTCCGAGTCCGGGCTGGGCGGGCCCTCCGTGCGCTGGCTCCGTGACGTGGACATCGGGAAGATCGCCGGCGACGTGCTGGTCATCGGGCGCGAGGGGCGTGGAGACCTCGTCGTCACGACCGCGGTCCACGACGACCTCCTCTGGATCTTCGACGACGAGCGCGGGGTGATGGCCAGGGTGTTCGGGCGGCTGGCGACCGGCGTGCCCGAGCTCGGCCACAAGCCGACGGGGCTCGCCAGCCGGGCGCTGGACGGCGACACGGTCCGGGTGTTCGTGACCTCGTACGAGGACCACTGGGTGAGCGCCGTGGACATCCCGCTCGCCGACCCCACGGAGGCGAGCGTCGCGGTCGACGGCGCTGCCCCGCTCCGCTTCGGGAGGCCGCAGTGATCCGCCGCGCGTTCTTCGCTCTCGCGCTCGCGCTCCTCGCCGCCTGCGAGCGGGGGTCGTCGAGCCCGGCGCGCCGGCTGGCGCAGCCGAGCGCCGTGGCGGTCTTCTCCGGCTCCACGTCGCGGCACGGAATGCAGCTCTGGCCGTACGTCGCCGTGGCCAACAGCGCGCAGGACGAGCTGGTCCTGTTCGACGCCGTCGACGACAGGCCGGTGGCGGCGCCGATCGTCCTGCGCCCGCTCTCCATCCCCGTCGGCGCGCCGCGCCCGGCGCTCCTCGCCGCGGCGAGCTTCCACCCGCCGGCGGACCAGCGGCTGCGGCCGAGGCCGAGCCTCCTCGTCGTGGCCACCGCGGGCTCGAGCGAGCTGCAGCTCATCCGGACGT
>JAEYOU010000242.1 GCA_023411405.1 Pseudomonadota bacterium
TCCGCCGGCGCCAGCACCTCGTCGCCGACCTCGACCTGCTCGATCGGGATCGCCGCGCCGGTGGCCAGCCACACGATCGTCCCGGCGACGAAGCAGCCGTCGGAGATCCTCAGCTTCTTGACGACCGGGCAGAGCGCCGTCTTGACCTGCCCGCCCAGACGGCCGGCCGCGGCTCCGGCGGCCTTGAGGACCGGCTTCGCGACCTTCGCAGCCACCGCCCCGACGCCCACCCCTGCGGCGCCCATGAGCGCGTCGCCCGCCATCGCCTTCGCGTCGAACGCCTTGGTGACACTTCCCGTGTTGATCCCTCGCTCGACCACTCCGGACGCCACCCCCGACGCGGCTGCCGAGACCACGAGCCCGACCCCGAGCGTGGCCGCGCCGACCGCTCCGGCCACCGCTCCCGACGCGGCCGCCGCCAGGGCTCCGCGCACCGTCACCTTCTCGCCGTTGATCGCCGCCTTCACGAGGTAGATGGCCGTGTTCACACCGGCCCCGACCAGCGCTCCGACCAGGATGTGCGCGAACCGACCGTCGCGGTCGGTGAGGCTCGTCGGCGTGTTCCTCGCGTACGAGTACGGGTTCAACGTCTGGGGATCGGTGATCCCGGGCTCAGGGCCGTCGAGGACGATCGGATCGGTCGAGAGGAACCGCCCCAGCTCCGGGTCGTAGTACCGCTTCCCGAAGTGGTAGAGCCCCGCCTCCTCGTCCCACTCCTGCCCCGTGAACGTCCACGGCTCCGCCGTCCCCGAGCGCTGCCGCCCCCAGGCGTCGTACGCGACCACCGACTGCACTGCGCCTGCGCCATCGACGACCACGCTCGAGCTGCCGAGGTGATCGGTCAGGTAGTACACCGACGCGCGCGAGCCCTCTCCCCCGCCGCCTCCCTGACCGCCGCACCCGGGCGCGACGACGAGCGCCACCGCCGCCAGCGCCACCGCCTGTCGCAGGTACCGCCGGGTCCGTCGCGTGAACGCCATCGCGAACGCGCAGAGGCATCCGAGGGCGCCGGCGGCCCAGAGGCCCCTCGCCGCGCTGCCCAGGACGTTCGCCCCGGTCGCCGGGAGCGCATCTACATCCGCCAGCCGGGCTACCCGCTGATCGCCGACGAAGACGTACTTCCAGAGCTTCCCGTCACGGATCTCGGAGAACTTGTCGAGGTAGATGGTCTCCTTCTCCCCCGCGGCGGTCCGGACCCGCTTCACCGTCCGGAGTCCCTCGTAGTCGTACAGGTACTCGGTCGTCGCCTCCGCGGTCTCAACCTTGCGCAGCTCGCCACGCGGATCGTACGTGAACGTCCTCCCGCCATACGAGGTCACGGAACCGTTGGCGTCGTAGGCGACGGGCCTGCCCCCGACTGCCCGGACCGCGTTCGGCTTCGAGGTGGGGTCGTACGCGTAGACGCCGAGGTCGCTCTTCTGGCGAAGGTTTCCGACCTCGTCGAAGGCATAGCTGAAGTTGCCCGCCGGGCCGCCCGCGCTCACGAGGCGGTAGAGGTCGTCGTAGCCGTAGAGGCTCGACGCCGAGAGCGGCCCGCTCGGGTGGACGCCGTCGGTGATCGAGCGGAGCGACCCTGCCCGTTCGTAGCCGTACGTGAGGTCCTGAAGCGCACGCCCGTCCCGGTCTCGGGCGCGGATCCACTCCACGCGGTCATGGTCGTCGTAACCGGCGGTCGCCTCGACGCCGTTGGCGTAGGTGCGACGAGTGCCGAAGCCCTTCGCGTCGTACTCGACCGCGGTCACGACACCGGGGATGCGCCGCACCAGCCCGCGCTCGTTGTACTGGATGTCGATCGCGTCGCCGTCGGGGTACGTCAGGCGAACGACGCGGTCTGCGGCGTCGAACGCTTGCGAGGTCCGGTACTCCCGTCCCCCCACGACCCGCACGTCGTGCACCATCCTCCCGCGGGCGTCGTACTCGAAGTGCTCCTCCCCCGCGAGATCCTCCACCCAGGTGAGACGGCCGGTTTGCAGCTCCCCGCCTCCGAGCCGCGGAGAGGGCTCGTCGTAGTGGTAGACGATCGTCCCCTGCGCCTCGCCTTCCGTGCCGACGTACGTCTCTCGCTCGATACGACCGGCGCCGTCGTAGACCCGGTCCACCCGCTGCCCCTCGGCGTCCCACCACGTCGTCAGGTTGCCGTCCTCGTCGTAGTCGAATGCTCGCGCGCCTGCGTCGGGGTGGTCGACGAAGACCGTGCGCCCGAGGCCGTCGTGGAGCCACGACGCGACCGCGCCACTGGCGTTGACCGTCTGCACGATCCGGTCGGCGGGATCGAACTGGAAGGTGGTCTCGAGATCCCGGTCCTCCAGCCGTTCCACGACGCGGATCACCCGGCCGAGGCCGTCCTCGTACTGGCGCGCCGGGGTCCGGTGGTGCGGCGATGCGGGATCGAGATCCTCGCCGTCCCAGAGCTCTCGATAGAGCTGGCCGAACCGCGTCTCGATGCGTGTACCGTCCCGATACGTGGTCGAGATCTGCCGGCCCACGGCGTCGTACCCGTACCGGACGCCAGCGCTCGCGGGATCGCCCATGGGCATGTCCGGACGCTCCGCGAAGTAGGCATCCCACTCCTCGAGCACGGAGCCCCGGCGCGAGTACCGCCGTCGCTCGGAGACCACCCAGCGCCCGTCCTCTGCCTCGGTGGTGTCGGCCACGTTCCGGCCGAGGCCGTCGTAGTAGGCGTACGTCCGGTGAACGAGCGCCTCGCCCGAGCGCACCCTGGTCTCGGAGACGAGGCGGCTTATGGGGTTCGCGAGCTGGTAGGAGAACGAGGCGGTGGGACGTACGAGGCTGTCCCCGGGCTTCACGATCGTCGTGAGCCGCCCGAGCGCATCGTAGCGGAACTCGGAGCGGGCGCCGTTCGAGTCGGTGAAGCTCACCGGGAGCGCGAGCGCGGGATCGTACGTCGCGGAGAACGAGAGCGTCCGGCCCTCGAGCAGAATTCGCTCCGAGAGCGGAACGACGTGCGACTCGGGGTCGTAGTCGACCTCGCGGCGCGTCCCGCGCGGCGTGAGGGTCGCGACCACGAGGCCATACTCGTCGCGGCTGTTCCGGACCTCCTGGCTCCAGCGATCCTCCTTCTCCCAGCGCTCCTCACGCGCGAGGCGCACCGACGCGTGCACCGCCGAAACACAACGAGCTCATGTTCCCCCCTCTCGGCCGCCCGACCCCGCCTCCCCTACCTGTCTGCGCCGAACACCTGGTGCGTGCGCTTGGCGCCTACCACGATCCGGGAATGCTCCGGAGTGCGTTATCGTCGCACTTGACGCAGAGTGAAGCGAGTTCGGCCGGAACCCGCAGCGAACCGCTGAAGCGCATCTGGGAAAGCGTAATGGCCGGCGCCGCCGCCAAGGGCGTGCGCGAGATTGCCCAGCACCGAGCGATGTGCGACCCTCGCCGCCCCTTTAAGAACCCGGACCTCTGGAGACCGACGAGGTTTCGCTGGCGCCACGGAGCGCTGCGGGCCTCGCGCGACCCCCGCGACCTGGCGGTGAGCTCGCGCCGGGTCGCCGACGGCGTCGCCGCCCAGTACGCCCTGCACCTCCCGCGCTACGCCCGAGGCAGGCTGGTGGACCTGGGCTGCGGGAAGGTGCCGCTGTACGTCGCGTACCGCGCTCTGGTCAGCGAGGTCGTCTGCGTGGACTGGCCAACGGCCAGCACCAGGGTCCGCTGCTCGACCAGACGGTGGACCTCAACGACCCGCTGCCCTGGGACGACGGCCGGTTCGACACGGCGATCCTCTCCTCCGTCCTGGAGCACGTGCACCGGCCCGAGCAGCTCCTGCGAGAGGTGGCGCGGATCCTGTCTCCCGGCGGCAGGCTGGTGATGAACGTGCCGTTCTTCTACTGGATCCACGAGGCGCCCCACGACTACTTCCGGTACACGGAGTTCGGGCTCCGTCGCCTGGCCGAGCTCGCCGGCTTGCGCGTGGTGGAGCTCGAGGCGCTCGGCGGCGGCCGCCAGGTGCTGGCCGACGTCCTCGCGAAATCGATCGTGCGCTTCCCGCTCGGGAGGCTCGCGGCGCGGTTCGTCCAGTGGCTCGCGGCGAGGCCCCGCTGGACCGCGCGCGGCCGGCGGCGCGCCGCGAAGTCGGCAAGAAGGTTCCCGCTCGGCTACTTCATGGTGGCAGAGAAACCCGGGCCGGCCGGCGTCGCAGCGCCGGCGACCTCCTCCTGATCTGTTCGGCTTCTCCCCGCGCTCGCGGGTCCCTGAGCCTTCGCCAGCGCGACGCTCGATCTCCCCGAGGCGGCGCCGAGCGAGCCGGCCCTCGCCCGCTCGACGCCGGTACCAGAGACCGTCCGCTACCCGCGCCTGCGGCGCCGCAGCGGAAGGAGCGCGACCACGCCGAGGAGGCCCCACAGCGCTCCCGCGCCGGCTCCGCCGCTGCCGCAACCGCACCCGCCCCCGGCCGGCGCTCTGCACTGCCCGCTCACGCAGACGTCCCCGCCGCCGCAATCCGTCGTGACCTCGCAGACGAGGACGCGACCGACGTCGAGCTCGAGCGTGTAGGAGACCGGACCGGCTCCATCATCGAGGGAGAAGGCGAGGCTGTCGGAGCCGAGATAGCCGGCGGCGGGCTGGTACCCGACCCGGAGCGCCTCGGGATCGATCGAGGCGGTGCCGTACTGCGGCTCCGTCGAGATGGCCAGCGTCAGCGCGTCGCCGTCGACGTCGTAGCCGGCATCGGCCGGGGTCATGGCGTGATCCTGGTCCACCTGCCGGCGCGCCCAGGCCGCGGAGGGCGCAAAGGCCTGCGCCGTCTCGCCGGCGAGGGCGACCGCGCCGTCCAGGAAGCTGGCCGAGGCGTCGAACAGCTCCGCCCCGCCGCCCTCGTCCATCCGCCAGTAGCCGATGAGCCCCGCCTCGTCCCCGCGCAGCGGCCGGCGCGAGTCCGCCTCGATCGCCGCGACGTCGCGGGCCACCGACCAGGCGCGGACCTCGTCGAGCTCGCCCGTGAACTCCCGGCCGAGGACGAGATCGACGCCGGCGCCGGAGAGGGAGCCCGCGCGCCTCTCGAAGAGCCGGCCATCCACGTACACGGCGACCTCCCCATCGACGGAGGCCACCGCCAGGTGGTGCCAGGCCTGATCGTCGATCGGAGCCGGGATGGACAGGGTCGCACCGCCGAAGGTCACCGTGAGCGCCGACCGGTCGGGCAGGACTCCAAGCGCCAGGCGGACGTCGTCGCCGCTGCCGAGCGAGAGGATGGTCGGGCTCGGGCCACGGACGTCATCGAGCGAGGTCCAGGTGGCCTTCGCCCACGCCTCGACGGTGAACGCGTCGGTGTCGAGCGCCCCCGCGGCCGCGATCGCGACGGCGTCGGCAGCGGTCGCGCCGAGAGAGAGCGCCGTTCCGGCCCCGGCGACGGGGGGGCTGTTCTCCACGACCTGCCCGCCCTCCAGTGTGCCGGACGCCGGGGCGACGTCGTCCGAGCCGCCGTAGTCTGCGGTGATGGGCCAGGGCGTGTCGCTCTTGGTGAGCGACCGGACGGTGATGGTCGCGACGCCGCCTTCCACGGGAGCCGTGCCGAGCTCCGTGCCGCCGGTCCGGAAGACGACCGTTCCGGTGGGGGTGACGCCGGGTGACGAGACGCTGGCGGTGAAGGTGACGGGCCGCCCGCGCCGCGAGATCGGGCGCGACGATGCCACCTCGACCCACGCGCTGCCCTGCGCAACGGCCAGGGTGGCCGCGGCCGAGCCCTGGTAGTTGTCGTCGTCGATCGTGCCGACCACGGCGTACGATCCCGCGGCAACCGGTGGGGAGAGGCTGCCGTCGTAGGTGAGAGTGACCGCAAGTTCGGGAGGCACGGTGGTCGCGGTCACAACCTTGGGCGTGCCATCGTAGGTCTGCGCCAGGCTCGCCAGGGTCACGGACGCGGCCGCCTTCCCGACGACGAGCGTCCCGGAGGCCGAACCCTGGTAGTTGTCGTCGACGATCGTCCCGACCACGGCGTAGGACCCCGCCGCCGTCGGCGCGGTGCCGCTCCCGTCGTACGTGAAGCTCACCGTCAGCCCGGGCGGCGTCGTCGTCGCCGTCGCGCTGCGCGCCGTCCCGGTGTACGTCTGCGCAAGGCTCGCCAGGGTCACGGACGCGGCCGCCTTCCCGACGACGAGCGACGCCTCGACGTCTTCGGCAGGGAGGTAGGCCTCGGTGCCGGCCTGGCTGGCCGTGACGACGATCTGGCCCGCACCCGTGATGAAGAGCTGCGTGCCGGACACGTGCCCAGGTCCGCTGGTCACCGAGAATGTGACGGGTTCACCCGAGGCGCCACCGGTGGCGAGGACCGCAAGCTCGAGCGGGCCATCGCCGAACGTCGCGCTGGCCGGCAACGAGAAGGAGATGGTCTGCGCCGCCCGCGGCGCAAAGCTGGCGTGGACGGTCATGTCCGACAGGACCCCGGTCACGACGAGCGGGTTGTCCGGCGAGGTGAATCCGCCCGTGCCGGTCCAGCCGGCGAAGAAGTGGGTGGCGGGAGCGATGGCCGTGACCGCCGTGGAGTCGAGCCCGCCGGTGACGATCTGGTCCAGATCGCCCGAGAGGCTGGCGCCCGGGGTACCGTCCGTCTCGAAGGAGACGGAGAAGGTGGCGATGCTGAGGTCGAGGCTGCGGACGCCGGAGAGGACCGGCGTCGGATCGCCGGCCATGCCGCCGAACTCGACGACGTAGCCTTCGATGGAGGGGGAGTCCCCGGCGAAGTCGTTCCAGGTGCCGTTGTTCGCGTAGAAGTGGGCGTAGTTCTCGCTGCCGCTCCAGGTGTTCGGCTCCCCGGAAGCCCAGTTGGCGTATCGCCCGCCGATCGCGGTGCCGCCGCCGCCGCCGCCCGCCTGATCGGTGGTCTGCGTGAAGAAGGCCGTTCCGGCCTCGGGGCCGGTCACCCAGCTCCAGGTGCGGGGCAGGACGAAGCCGGGAGTGCTCGCGCCCATCCAGCCGTTGCCCTTCAGCTTCGACTGGATGAACTGGTTCTCCTCGGCGCTCGTGACGGTGGCGAGATAGCCCTGGAGGCCGAAGTAGCTCCGGGCCGAGGCCTCGGCGCTGGCCGTGTCCCAGCGGATGCCCGGACGCGCGACGTACTTGTAGAAGTGGCCGCTCCCGGAGAACAGCAAGCCCGAGCCCAGCGAGAAGCTGATCTGCCGCGGCCCGACCGTCGCGTACGGGCCGGCGCCGTTGGCGTAGGTCACGGTGCGGAGCGCGGCCTGATAGTCCGCCGCGCTCGCGGTCCCGACGAGCGAGAGGACGCCGGTCAGGGGATCGTAGCTGCCGGTGATCCCCGGGGCGCCGGGAAACGCGAGCACGTCCTCGCCGGCGACGAAGCCCGTCGAGACGAAGACGCGGGCGGTGTCGATGTTCGAGTCGCTCTCCACCGTCACGGCCGGATCGATGACCACCGGCGCGCCTGGCGAGACATACGAAGCGCTGCCGCCGCTCACGCCGAGGTTGGTGACGGACGACCCGGCCGGCAGGCTCACCACCACGGTGAGTGGATCCGACGACGAAGCGGCCGCGGACGTCCCTCCCTGGTAGCTGGCGATGATCTGCTGGGCACCGACGTACAGGTCGGCGGTCGTGAACGTCGCCACGCCGAGCTCGTCGACGACCGCCGATCCCAGGGTCCGGGACGTGGTGGTCTGGAACACGACCGACCCGCCCGCCTCGACGGGCGCGCCGCCCGCGGTCACGGTCGCGGTGAACGTCACCGGCGTCTCCTCGACCGGGGCGAGGTTCGAGGCCGCGAGCGAGGTGACCGAGGGTGCGGCGACGCTGAACGCGCCGGAGACTGCCACCGCGGCCACGCCCTCCTCGTCGACGAGCCTGATCGTGTAGCCGGGGCCGGCGGGAGCGTCCACCGGGACCGTCCAGTCCAGCCACCCGTTGTACGCGTCCACGCCGCTCGCCAACGTGGCGTACAATGCCCCCTCTGACCACAGCTCCACCGTCATGGAGCTCACCCCCGACGAGTCCCACACGATGGCCTGCGCGCTGCCGCTCTCGTACCGGTCCCCGGGCCGCGGCTGCTGGACCGCCACGCCCGTGTCGCTCACCGTGTACGCGCCGACGAGCGTGCCCGACAGCAGGTCCATGTCCTCGACGCGGACGTCGTAGACCCCGGGTTCGAGATCAGGCGTCCAGACCTCGAGCATCGACTCGCTCTGGAACATGGACATCAGGGCTGGGGTGTCACCGAAGTAGACCTGCGACCCCATGTCGAAGCCGCTGCCGTGAACGGTCACCGTCGTGAACCCCGAGTAGGGCGGTCCCCAGCCCGGCGACACGCCCGTCACCAGCGGAGGCTGACCGCCGGCCTCCGCCAGCGTGCGGGCGGCGCGGCCGCTCTCGGAGCCCGGCGACCCGCATCCGACCTCGAGCGCGGAGAGGGCGAGCATCGCGACGAGAGCAGCTGCGTTCCTGCGGAGGGTGGACGTGTGCACGGAGCTCCTCTCGGACAGGCCCGTCGGCAAGGACCGTCCTCTGGTCTGTCTCCGCTCGCTGCAAGCCGCGCTCCACGCGCTGCGCGGGTGAGGAGCCGACTCCGAGGTAGGACGGGGCGCCCGATCCGCGCGCCTGTTCCTGCCCATTTCGCCTCCCAGACGCCGGCGGTCCGCCTGGCGTCAGCGCCCTGGCGCCGGCGCACCGGAGCTCGTCCCCCAGCGACCCAGGGTCAACCGTCCGCTGCGCCGGGACCCGATGCACGGGAGACAGGAGGGACGACCGTGGCGAGCGGCCTCACGACGTCACGCAGGTGGATGTGGCCGCGATCCGACGCTTCGTGGAGGCGGAGCTGGCGGAGGGACTCAGTCCGGCGACGATCAGGATCATGGTCGCGCTCCCTCTCCAGCCTCTTCACTGGCGTCGTCGAGCGTGGGCTTGCTCAGGCGAACCCGGCGCGAGGGTTGCCACGGTCGCTGCTTCGGCTCTTGAAGCCAACGCACGACCCGCGAACGACTCCCTTCATCGAGCGGCGCGCGGCCGCCGGCGCGCCGCGAAGTCGGCGAGGAGGTTCCCGCTCGGCTACTTCATGGTGGCGGAGAAGCCCGGGCCGGCCGGCGTCGCAGCGCCGGCGACCTCCTCCTGAGCGGCGCGCCGCTCCGGAGATCGCACGACCGCGAGGCCGACGCGCCGTCAGACGGCGCGCAGTGGCGGCTTGTGCTGCCGCGGGCAGTCGGGTGGCGCGTCGTAGGGAGACCCGTAGTGGAACAGGGCATCCCGGTAGCAGTACCCGTAGTCGTCGTGGCAACGATCGAAGTCCGGGCACGTGGCGCACGGCGCTTCGGCGAAACGCTGACGCTCCGGGTAGAGGAACGACTCGAGCCGCGGTGAGCGCCAGACATCCATCATGCTCTCGCGGAAGACGTTGCCGACGACGAACGGCGCGGCGTGCGGGACCTGGTCGCAGAGCGTCACGTCCCCGTTCGGCTGGACGAGCATGCTGATGCGCCCGCCGGAGCAGAGGGCGCGCGCTTGCCACTCCTCGGGGGTCTTGCGGGCCATGGGGCCGTCGCCGTCCACGTCCTGATACTCGATGGAGAGCTCCGGATGGGAGCACCTGAGCCGCTCGACCGCCTCTCGCACCTGGAGCTTCTGCTCGCGGCTCAGGAAGAGCTCGTCTCGATGCCGATAGTGGCTCCGGCCATATTGCACGAGCTGAAAGGCTTTCACCCCCAGCCCGGCGAAGCGCTCGACGAGCTCGCCTGCCACGGCGTGATTGAGGCCCGTCAGGACGCACTTGACGCGCGGCGCGAGGCCCGCGGAGACGAGGTTCACGACCGTGTCCGCCGTGCGCTCCGCGAATTGGGCGCTCCGGGTGAGTCGGCTGGCCATCGCCCGGTCCACCGCGTCCACGCTCACCTGGACGATCCGGCGGAGGTGAGGGGGCGAATCCGGAACGCCGATCCCCAGCTCCCGCAGCCGCTGCGCTTGCCGCCTGGAGAGGTGTGACTTCGTCGACAGGAAGAAGACGAACTCCCGCTGCACCATCTCCTCGAGGATCGCCAGCGCGTCGTTGCGCGTGAACAGGTCGCCGCCGACGACGTCCACGACGAACACCTCGTTCGCGGCGAGCTCGTCGAAGAGCGCGCGGAGCTGCTCCAGGCTCGCATCCCCCACCTTCCGACGCTCGGCGTAGCAGTAGACGCAGTCGCAGGTGCAGCGGTTTGTCATCGCCACGTTCACCGCGATGGGCCGCTGCAGCCGGCGAGGGGAGCGCCGGTACGCGCCGAAGTTCGGGAAGAGGCGACCGCCGTCGTCGTCCCGGAAGGAAGGGCTCGCGGCGCCCTCGGTGCCGACCAGCCCGGCCTCCGAGAGCGCGTTGTACGCACCGTCGAACAGCGGGGACAGCGGCCGATCGACGAGACCAGCCTGGCGCACCGCGGTGCCCCACGCCTCGAGGATCTGCTCGCGCGTGAACTCTCCGCCGAGGAACGGGACGATCGAGGCCTCGATCGGCGAGCAGACCTTGAACGAGAGCTGGTCCGTCGCGCAGCGGTAGACGAGGGTGTGGACGGTGTCGTTCCGGATCCGCCAGGGACTCGGGATCCGCGGCTTGGCCTCGGGCGCGAGCACCGGCCTATTCCCTGGCGCTGTCCTTGCAGCCGGACTTGCACGCCTCCTTGCACCCCTCCATGCATCCCTCGGAGCAGGGATCCACGAAGCCCAGCGACTCGAGGTCGAGGACGGCGTCGAGCGCGTCCCCCGCAGAGATCGTGACGTCGTGCTTCGTGAGGGAGGCCTGCAGCGTCCGCGAGAGGACCCGCAGCTTGATCGCTTCTGTGCTCGCCATGGTCGTTTCCCCTTCCCGCTACGGCTTCGAGACGTTCTGGCAACCGTCCGTGCACCCGCTCTTGCAGCCCGGCTTGCACCCCTCGTGGCAGCCACCGAACAGATCGAGCACTCCGCCGAGGTCGCGTCCCACGTCCGCGAGGACCTCATCGCTGAGGTTCAGGCTCGAGAGAGAGTTCTTCAGTTGCGCCTGGAGCGCCTTCAGCCGGGCATCGCCGATCGCCATCGCCATCCCTCCATGGTCGAGGGGTACCTACCTCGATCCGGGAGCGCCGCGAGGCTCGCAACGCTCCGCCGATCCACCCTCACCGAGAGTACAAGGGGCGAGCAGGAGCGCTCCAGTCGCCTTCGGGAGCGGGTACCGACGCACTCCCGCGCTGCCGGGACGTCGACGGTGCACGCACCTGCCCGGGTGAGGCGCTGTTCACGAACCGTACGGGCGTGGGGACGGCGCCGAGGAGTGCCCTGGGGGCAGGGGGGCGGAGAAAGGCCGGAGCCGCCCTGTAAGCCGAATCCTGTCCCGCCGGAAACCCGGCGGCGGCGGACATTCCTCTCGGGCGCGCGTTGCCGCGCGCCTCCAGCGAGCTTACCCGGAGGGTTGGGCCGGACCAGCCTCGCCTGCCCTCGCGGGCGGGCTCCCTCCCTATTCGCTCTTGCACCGCGTGGGGTTTGCCGTGCCGCCCCGGTCACCCGGGGCGCGGTGCGCTCTTACCGCACCGTTTCACCCTTGCCACGCCCGCCCCCTCGGCCGCTCATCCTGAGCCTGTCGAAGGAACGGCGTTCGGCGGTCTGTTCTCTGTGGCACTTTCCTGCGGGTCACCCCGACCGGCCGTTAGCCGGCACGCTGTCCTGCGGTGTTCGGACTTTCCTCGGCGGCCCAATCCTTCCGAGCCGACGCGTACGCCCGGACGACTCCGGCACCGTGGGTCTAGCACGCGGATCCGGGCGCGGCAACGTGGGGACGACCTCACCGCCGGAGGGCCGGCGGTACCCCTCTCTTCGGGCAGAGCTCGGCGACCGGGCACCGCGAGCAGGCCGGCGCGCGGGCGATGCAGGTCCGCCGGCCGTGCCAGACGAGGAGCTGGTGCCCCCTGCCCCACCGCTCCTCGGGCACGAGCTTCATCATGTCCTGCTCGACGTCGTTCGGGTCCTCCGCGCGCGTGAAGCCGAGGCGGCGCGAGACGCGGCCGACGTGGGTGTCCACCGGGAACGCCTGCGCCGCGCCGAGGTGCACGAGCACGACGCCAGCGGTCTTCCGGCCGACGCCGGGCAGGGCCTCGAGCGCGGCGCGCTCGCGCGGCACCTTCCCGCCGTGCTCGCGCGCGATGACCGCCATCGCCGCGACGATCGCCTTCGCCTTGTTCCGGAAGAGACCGAGGCTCCGGATGTACGGCCAGAGCGCCTCGGGCGCGGCGGCCGCGTACGCGGCGGCGTCGGGGAAGGCGGCGAAGAGCGCGGGCGTGACCTTGTTGACGCCGACGTCCGTGGACTGCGCGGACAGGATGACGGAGACGAGCAGCTCGAGGTCGGTCCCGAACTCGAGCGCGATCTTCACGTCGGGCATCGCCCGCTCGAGCCGATCGATCACCTCGACGGCGCGGGCCCGCTCCGCCGCGAGGCGGGCGGCGCCCCGGAGCGGGGGGACGGGGCCCTGGCGAGCCGTGGGACCGGAGCGCGGAGGCATGTGCTCTCGGATGCTATCACCCGGAGGGCGGCGTGCGGCCCCCGCCCACCCGGCCCCACAGGGCGGAAAGCTTGCCTGCGCTGCTAGGATCCCTTGCGGTGCGTCGCCTCGCTCCATCGCCGCGGCTCGACCCGCTCGCCGGCCTCGCCGCGCTCGCGCTCCTCGCGGGCGCGGGCTGCGCCTCGGCCCCGCCCGCCAAGATGAGCTTCGAGGAGGCCGGGTTCGACGTCCAGCCCGATCCCGAGGACGTCGACGTCGCACCGCCGGTGAAAGACCCGGCGCCGGAGGCCGTGGCGACCGAGGTCCCCCAGGG
>JAEYOU010000045.1 GCA_023411405.1 Pseudomonadota bacterium
TGGCCGGATTGGGCACCAGAAGACCGCGCACCCCCGCTGCGTCCAGGTTGCCGCGGCCGCACTCGATGAGCGTGCCGACGATGTTGCGCACCATGTGCTTAAGGAAGCCGCTCCCGCGGACACGGTAGACGAGGCGGCGGTCGCCCTGTTCCATGCGGGAGGAGAAAATGGTGCGCACCTTGGAGATGCCGAGCTTGTCCTTCTCGTCCGAAGCGGCGAACGCCGTGAAATCGTGCTCGCCTTCGATCGCGGCGGCCGCTTCCATCATCGGCTGCAGCCGCAGGGGATACGGATGGTGGTAGACGTACCGCCGCTCGAACGGCGAGCAGACATCGCCGCGGAAGATTCTGTATTCGTAGTTCTTCGCGCGGGCGTCGAAGCGCGGGTGGAAGGACTCGGGCGCTTCGGCGGTTTCGAGAACGCGGATGGCAGGCGGCAACAGCCGGTTCATCGCGCGGCGCAGGTTCTCGACGGGGATGGGATTTTCAATCGAGAACGCTCCCACCTGTGCGAGTGCATGGACGCCGGCATCGGTCCGGCCGGAACTCGCCACCTGCACGGCTTTGCCTTCGATTTCGGAGATGACGTCTTCGAGGATCCCCTGAACCGTGGGCAGCCCAGGCTGTACCTGCCAGCCGTGGTACTCCGTTCCGTCATACGCGAGGGTAATGCGAACGCGGCGCACGGCTACTTGCGCGAACCCGGCTTTACGGCGGTTGAACCCTGGGCGCAGAGTGGGCAGTTTTCAGGCGGGTACGCGACCACGCTGAGCGTGAGGAGCGCGTGCCGCGGCACACCGAGGTCGGCGCTCCCGCCGCTGCGATCCACGATAGACCCGGCGGCTGCAACGCGCGCGCCGTACGAGCGCATCAACTGAATCACTTCCCGGGTGGATCCGCCGGTTGTGATGACGTCCTCCACAACCACCACGGTTTCGTCGGGCGTAACCGAAAAGCCGCGCCGGAGCGTCATCTTTCCGTTGGCGTCGCGTTCGGTGAAGATGGCGCGGGCGCCCAGGGCGCGGGCCACTTCATGACCGACAATCAATCCGCCGACGGCAGGAGATGCAACGACGTCGATATCCGGCGTTCCGGCGGCGGTACGTATACGCTCGGCCAGCCGGGCGCCGAGCCACTCTGCGTGGTCCGGGTGCTGGAGAACGAGGGCGCACTGAAGGTATTCGGGGCTGTGCAATCCGCTGGTCAGCCGGAAGTGGCCTCTGAGATAGGCGCCGGTTTCGTTAAAGATCTGGAGTACAGGGTCCGACACTGCACAAGTATAGGACATGCGGTCCGGAATGTGCGCTCCGGGCAGGGACGCCGGCTGTCCGCTTCCGGACACCCGCATCCCTGAAGCGGGACGCAACCGCTTCCCTATCAGTTTGTTCCGGAAAAGAGGTCAGAGTGCGGTACCATCGCAAATTCGGGGAACAGACGGCCCTCCGCTGTCGTCTTCTCTTGCTTGAAGGGCATGGCAGCGTGCGTGCAGTGCTTTCGACTGCCCTTCGCGAACCGAGGTGGAATGGATGAGACGCCTACAATCAGTCATCGCCTTACTCTGCGTGACGATCCTGCTCGCCCCAACGGCGGCGGCGCAGGTCCCGACTGTACAGAAGAGCAGCGGGTTTCTTAAGGGGCTCACGCACCCCTACAGTTGGGACGAAGTCACGCCGGTGAACTTCGGCAACTCGTCCCGCCTCGAGGCGCTGGTGCGCGCCGGCAATCTATATCTCTCGCTCCAGGATGCCATCGCGCTCGCCCTGGAGAATAACCTCGATATCCAGCTACAGCGCTATGCTCCCCTGAACGCGCAGGCGAGCCTGCTCCGCGCGCAGGCAGGCGGCCCTCTTCGCGGCGTGGAAACGAGCATTTCCACTCTGACCACGAGCGCGCTGTCCCAAATCACCGGCGGCACCGGCACGCAGCGCACCAACGTAGGCGGGTCTGGGGGTGGTTCGACCGGCGGCACGATCATCACCGCGACCGGCACCAGCATTCCGTCGCTCGATCCTTCGTTCTACGTCGTAGGTTCGCTAGGGCACGCGACCTCGCCGATGACAAACTCGTTCACGGTGGGCAGCAACTATATCGTGTCTACGAGCCGGAACTTGAATTACGGTATATCCAAGAGCTTCATCACCGGGACGAACATCGACTTCGGGTGGCAGAACTTACGAGGCGCATCGAGTTCGTCGCGCAGCGACTTCAACCCGTTTATCGATGCCGCCGCCCGCCTGACGATCTCCCAGCCTCTGCTTCGCGGCTTCGGGCTCGCGGTCAACACCCGCAACATTCGCATTGCGAAGAACTCCTTGAAGGTGACGGATCTCGGGTTCAAGCAACAGGTGATCGGTACGGTTTCGGCGGTGATAGCCGGCTACTGGGACCTGGTGAGCTACAACGAGAACGTACGGGTGCGACAGCAGGCCCTCACGCTTGCACAGAAGCTTTACGAAGATAACCGGAAGCAGGTCGAGATTGGAACTCTGGCGCCAATCGAGATCGTCCGCGCCGAGGCTGAAGTCGCGAGCGCGCAGCAGGCGCTCGTGAACGCTGAAACACAGGTGCTCCAGCAGGAGAACCTGATGAAGAACGCCCTGAGCCGAACGGGCGTCGCCAGCCCGACGATCGCCGAAGTTCGCATCATCCCGACGGACCGCATCCGGGTTCCCGAAAAGGAGCCGGTGGTCCCGGTCCAGGACCTGATCGGGCAGGCCTTGCAAAACCGTGTTGAAGTTGAGCAGTCGCGGCTGAACCTCGAAAGTTCCAAAATTGGCCTGGCCGGTTCGCGCAGCCAGCTTTTGCCATCGCTCGGCATCCAGGCGGCGTTCGCGAACAACGCGCTCGCCGGCGTGGCGACCCGCGGTGCCATTGTCGATCCAACTACGGGCATTCTGGTCC
>JAEYOU010000312.1 GCA_023411405.1 Pseudomonadota bacterium
AGGGGCGCCAGCCCCTCCGACGCGGGGCAGCCGCGCGGAGCCGCGAAGCGGCGAGCACGGCGCAGGGCCCCACGCAGCACTCGGGGGACGCGACGCGTCCCCCCCCCTCGAAGGCTGCGGCCCCGCGGCAACGCCCGTGGGGCGGGGGCGCAGCCCCCGAACAGTTGACCGCGGTAGAGGCGCATGTTTTATCCAGCCGTTCCTCCCTTCAAGGGGTCTACGCATGTCACGCCTCCTCGCCGCCCTGGTGGCATCCCTCGCCCTCGCCGGCGCCGCGCGCGCCCAGAGCGCGGACAAGAAGCCGGCGCCGGCCAACGGCGGCGTCGAGGCCGACCCCAAGGTCCAGGCCGCGATCCAGGCCGCGGTCGAGAAGGCGAAGGAGGAGATCCGGAACGAGGTCCGCGCCGAGCTCCAGGGCGTCCAGTCGGCCCAGGAGTTCATGGGCGCCGTCGCCGACCAGCCCAAGCTCGAGCTGCTCGATCTCAACGGCTACTTCCGCGTCCGCGGTGAGATGCTCAACAAGCTCCACCTCAAGAACGCGCCCGACGCCGCCCAGTACAACTATTTCCCGAAGCCCCTCCGCTCCGGCTCGCGCCTCTCGTCCGCCAACATGCGGCTCCGCCTCGAGCCGACGATCAACGCGAGCGAGGCGGTCCGGGTCCACGCCCAGATCGACGTCCTCGACAACTACGTGCTCGGCTCGAACGAGGGCACCCTCTCGAACGCCACCGGGAGCCCGTATCCGGTCCCGTACTGGAGCTCGAGCCGCGCGTACCTCCGGGACGACCCCACCGCCGACCGCCCGCTCATCATCCCGCGCCGGGTCTGGGCCGACGTGCAGACGCCCATCGGCCTCCTCAGCTTCGGCCGCATGCCCTCGCACTGGGGCCTCGGGATCCTCGCCAACGCCGGCACCGGCCTCGACCAGGACTACGGCGACACGGTCGACCGGCTCCAGTTCGCGATCCCGCCGGTCGGCACGCCGGTCGGGCGCCTCGTGTTCGTGCCGTTCTACGACTTCGACGCCGAGGGCGTCCTGAACTCGGATCCCCGCTTCGGTCAGGGGTACGGCCAGCCCTTCGACGCGGAGAGCAGCGACGACGCCCGCTCCCTCGGCGTCAAGATCGCCCGGCTCGACAGCGAGGACGAGCTCCGGCGCAAGGTCGAGGCGGGCAAGAGCTCGGTCAACTTCGGCCTCCTCTACACGCGCCGCACGCAGCGGTACGTGTACCCCGGGTGGATCTCTAGCGGGTGCACCGACCCCGCCTTCCCCTGCGACGACGACGGCGCCGGCCGCCGCGGCGCCAGCGCCCACATCGGCTCGATCTGGGCGCGCTGGGTCGGGCCCAGGTTCCGGATCGAGGGCGAGGTCGTCGGCCTCTCCGGGCACGTCGAGAACGCGTTCGCGGGGGAGCCCGGGAACACCGACGTGCAGCGCGTCTCCATGCGCCAGTGGGGCGGGGCCGTGCAGGGCACGTACACGTACAACCCCAAGTTCACCTTCGGGGTCGAGCTCGGCGCGGCGAGCGGCGACAGCGCCCCCGGGTTCGGCAACGACCCGGACCGCGGCCTCGCCGAGGGCGAGCAGCGCCCGAACTACGGCTCCATCGAGGGGCCGCAGTGGGGCCGGCCCGGGGACAACAACATCAACAACTTCCGGTTCAACCCGGCGTACCAGGTCGACCTCATCTTCTACCGGCGGATCCTCGGCCAGGTGACCGACTCGTACTACGCCAAGCCGAGCGTGCGCTGGACGGCGCTCCCGGGCCTCACGATCGACGGCTCGGTGATGTACGCGCAGGCGCAGAGGGCCGCCTCGACCCCCAGCGCGCGGTCGATCACGCCCACCGAGGACAGCCCGCTCGATCCGGCCAACCCCGGGGAGCGGCCGCTGGCGATCGAGATGGACCTCCGGGCCACGCTCTCGCCCTCGCCCGCCTTCTCCGGCTGGCTCGACGCCGGCGTGCTCCGGCCGCTCGGCGGCATGGACGCGTCCTCGTGGGCCTGGATGATCGCCTTCGGGCTCGCCGCCCGCTTCTGAACTCGCCCCGGCGCTCCGCATGGCCCCCCAGCGACCGACGCGCTCCCCGAAGCCCGCCGCCCGGCCCGTCTCCCGGGCGGCCCTCGCCGGCGAGGCCGATCCGCGCCTCGTCGCCCTCTCCGTCTCCATCCAGGACGACGGCAAGCTCTACGCCGAGGACATCCGCGGGAGCCAGGCCCACGTGACCATGCTCGCGGCCCAGGGCATCGTCCCGAAGGCGGCGGCGAAGCGGATCGTGGCCGCGCTCGACCAGGTCCGCGAGGAGTTCGCCCGCGGCGCCATCCGGTTCGACCCGGCGCTCGAGGACGTGCACACGCACGTCGAGCGGCGGCTCGGCGAGCTGGTCGGCCGCGACGCCGGCTACCTGCACGCGGGCCGGAGCCGCAACGACCAGGTCGCGCTCGACGAGCGGCTCTTCATCGTGGGCGCCTGCGCGCGCGTGGACGCCGCGCTCGCCGGGCTCCAGCGCGCGCTCCTCGGCCAGGCCGAGCGCCACGAGCGGACGGTGCTCCCCGGCTACACGCACCTCCAGCGCGCGCAGCCGGTCTCGCTCGCCCACCACCTCCTCGCCTACGTGGAGATGCTCGGCCGCGACCGCGACCGGCTCGCGGACGT
>JAEYOU010000387.1 GCA_023411405.1 Pseudomonadota bacterium
CGGCTCCACTCCCCGCGGCGCCCGCGGCGCCCGAGGCGGCGGGGAGCGCGCGGGGTGCGTACTTCACCGGCGCGTACCCGAACCTCTTCGTCGAGCTCCTCCGGAAGAAGCCGGCCGACGTGCAGGCCCGCGTCCAGGCAGCGTACGAGCGGCTGTTCGAGGGCGACGACGACGAGCGGGTCTACTACCCCGTCGGCAAGGACATGGCGTACATCCTCGACGTCGGCAGCGGCGACATCCGCAGCGAGGGGATGTCGTACGGCATGATGATCGCCGTCCAGCTCGACCGGCGCGAGGTCTTCGACCGGCTCTGGCGCTTCACGACGAAGTACATGCGCCACGAGCGCGGACCGTTCCAGGAGTACTTCGCCTGGCACGTCCGCCACGAGAAGGATCCGAAGGGCCCGCTCGGCGAGAAGATCTCCGACAACCCCGCGTCCGACGGCGAGGCCTGGTTCGCCACCGCGCTGTTCTTCGCCGCGCACCGCTGGGGGACGGACGGCGGGATCGACTACCGCGCGGAGGCGCAGGCCATCCTCGACGTCATGCTGCACAAGCACGCGCAGAAGGACCGCGGCGACGTCACCGACATGTTCGACCGCGAGACGAAGCTGATCGTGTTCGTGCCGCAAGGTCCCCACGCGCGCCACACCGATCCTTCGTACCAGGTCCCCCACTACCTCGAGCTCTGGGCGCGGTGGGGGAAGCGCGACCGCGCGTTCTGGTGCGCCGCCGCGGCGGCGAGTCGGGCCCACCTCCGCGCGGCGGCGCACCCGAAGACCGGCCTCTCCCCGGACTACTCGACCTTCGACGGAAAGCCGTACGACGCCGGCCCGGGGAACCCCGGTCACGCCGACTTCCGCTACGACGCCTTCCGCGTGGCGTCCAACGTCGCCGTCGACCACCTCTGGTTCCGCAAGGACCCGTGGCAGGTCGCGCAGAGCGACCGGCTGCTCGCGTTCTTCGACTCCCAGGGGCCGAACTACAGCGCGCTCTACCGGGTCGACGGGAAGCCCATCGCGAGCCACCCGCGCGGCGTGGGCCTGGCAGCGATGAACGCGGCCGCCGCCCTCGCCGCCCGGGATCCCGAGCTGCGCGAGCAGTTCGTGGAGGAGCTCTGGCGGATGGCGGCGCCGATGGGCAAGTGGCGCTACTACGACGGCATGCTCTACCTGCTCGGCATGCTCCAGGTGAGCGGGAACTTCCGCGTGTACCACCCGGCGGGCGGCCCCGTCGCGGCGTGCGACTGATGCCGGCCGGCGCGCTCCGGAGGAACGACCGGGCGGCGTGGTCCGGCGGCGTCGCCCGAGCCCGCCCTGCTGGAGCGGCCGGGCGAGCTCATCCTGACCACTCGTGGCTCGTCCAGTCCGACGAGGAGCAGGTAGCGCCCGGCCTCGTGCCATTCCTCGGCGCCCGGTCAGGCGGTGACGCGCGGAGTACCCGCGAGTCTCCTGCCGAGGCCGTGCGCGCGGGCGGTATGAATCACTGGCGACGACCTCCGCCCCCGCGGCGCCGTCATGGACACTCGGACCTTCCAGGCAATCCACGGGCTGGTGCAGCGCCACCACGTCCACTTCGACGTGCGCGAGGAGGTGGACGTCGACGGCGACGAGCGCCGCAGGCTGGGCTGGCGGGTCCGGCTGTGGGCGGTGGTGTCCGGCGCCCGCATCCTGCCGGGCGACGCCTCGGCCAGCCTCTTCGCCGACGCGCTGCGCGAGGTGGCGAACCAGGTGATCCCGGACCACGCCGCCACCACTCGCGTCTCGATCGCGCCGACCGAGGCCGCGCTGTACGACTCGCGGGTGGTCCCCGGCGCGGACGAGATCGCCCTCGACATCCTGATCGTGCAGGCCACCGATCCCGGCTCCGCCGCAGCCGGGGGGGAGGAGCGCTGCATGAAGGCGATCTGCCGGACGCTCGAGAGCGTGGGGGCCCAGCAACAGGATTGAGCGGCTCCGTGCGTGACCGCGCCGATCGGACCGTACACGCGCGGTTGAACGGGCTCCCTCTCGAGGCGGAAGCCCCTGAGATGACGGAGGGACCTCCGACTCTGCGTACCGCTCCGGCGGACCACCGCCTCCGGGTGTAGAATCCGTTCCGGTCGATCGACCACCAACCGGACGGACACCGATGCGTGTCGCTCTCCTCACCCCGCTCAGCCGCAAGGTGGACAACTTCTACAGCCTCTTCGCCGACATCACCGGCGTCGCAGCGCGGCAGCTCGACATCGATCTGGAGGTCGTGGAGGGCACCGGCGACCCCAAGGTGATGGTGCAGCGAGGTCTGGAGCTGGTCTCCGCCGCGGTCCGACCCGACTACGTCCTGCTGTCGAACCACATGGGCGTCGCGGCGGAGCTCCTGCCCGCCTTCGCGGAGGCGGGGCTGAGCGTCCTGGGCGTCATCGAGGGGTTCGGCGTGGGGGATCGCGTGGCGATCGGGCAGGAGGGATGCGCGACCTACCTGGGCGAGATCGTGCCGGACGACGTGGAGGCCGGGCGACTCCTGGCGGAGGTGCTGGTGACCGAGGGGCGCCGCCGGGGGATGGCAGGAACGGACCGCACGCTCCGCATGGGCATCCTGTGCGGGATGCAGACGCAGGTGAACAGCCAGCGATTCCGGGGCTGGAAGGCGTTCAAGGACGGCGATCCAGGCGTCGTTCAGTCCGCGTTCCGCTACGCCGGCCGCGACGAGGGCGGCGAGGCCGCCGGCGCGCTGCTCCTGCGGACCGCTCCCGAGACCCAGCTCCTGTGGTGCTTCAACGACGCGATCGCCCTCGGCGCCATGAGCGCCGCCGTCGCCGCGGGCCGCAGGCCAGGGGTGGACCTGATCGTCGGGGGCTTCGACCTGCTCGAGCGTGCGCTCGAGGCGATCACCGCGGGCGCGATGCACGCCTCGATCGGCGGCCACATCGTCGACGGCGCCCGCGCCCTGCTCCTCCTGGACGATCACCACGCGAAGCGCGAGCTCCAGGCCGTCACCTGGACGTCCCATCTCGAGGCGGTGAAGGCCCCCGAGGCAGAGGGCTATCGGCGGTTCATGAAGGACCGGGCCTGGTGCACCGCCGACTTCACGCGGTTCTCGGCCCGCCGCACGCAGGGACCGCCCGAGACGCTCTCGCTGCGCGCCCTCGTCAGCGGATGAGCGGCAGCGCAGCGCGGACATCGTTCCGCGCGAGCGCGGGCTGACGGGCGAGCGGCTGCGCTGGTGGCGGAACCGGCTCTCCGAGTGGAAGGGCGCAGGACCCGCTGAGACGTCGCTGGCGCCGGTGGTGATCACCGGGGTACCCGCGCCTGTGGAGCGAGCCACGGCGGTTCCGATGCGGGTCGGAGAACTGGTGGAGGTCGCCGACCCGGAGGCGGTGCCCGCCGGCTGGCTCAGCGCGTTCGAGGGGGCGACGAGCGTCGCGTTGGCGCTCCGCGGTACTCGCGCCGCTCTCAACGTCTGCACGAACTGGCGCACGCCAAGGAGTGCGTGCCCGGTCGGCAGGAAGCTCAGCAGTCTCCGCCAGCGCGTCTCGCTTCCAGCGCTCCAGCCTCTGCGCTTCCCGTGCGCCCGTCCTAACTTCTGGACTCGACGATGGGGGCGGGGGCGGTGGACTCGTCGGGCGCCCCTTCCACCAGACCGAGTTCTTTGCGTCTTCGACTGCTTTCGCCGTGCGGGCTTGCCGATCCGCGAGCGCTGCCGCCTCCGCGGCGGCGTCGATGGCATCCTTCTCGGCCAAAGCCCGCGATGACTCCGCCTCCCCAGGGAGCGTCGCGAGCCCTGGTGCACCACCCATCCCCTGGCGGAACGACTCGAGCGCAGCAGCATCACGAGCCGGCTGCCCCTTTACCCACTCCGCCCGCTGGCGTGCCGCCTCCTCCCGTTCCTTTGCGGCGAGCTGCTCCTGCATCGCCTGCCGCTCCACAACCAGGCCGCCCAGCTCGTTCCCGAACGCATCCGCGGCAATCATCGCGAGCGTCGACCGCCCGTTGGTCATCACGTTCTTGATCCCACCGGACACGATGCCCGACGCCCAGCGGCCTGCGAACTGCTGGAACGGAGAGGCACCCGCCCCGCCGCCGATCGCCTGATTCACCGGCCCGGCGAACGCTGCGGAGACGCCTGCAGCGGCGACGGACTTCCAGGAGAAGTGGTCGGTGAACCCGACGCCCCATGATACGAGCTGTGTAGCCGCATTCCCGACCATCGCGCTGCCGATGGTCCAGGCGGTCTGGATGGCCTGTGCGCTCTGGCGGATAGGATATCCAAAGCGGATAGGATATCCAAACTGCGGATCGGGGCAGCTCAACGTCCGATAATGGTCGTTCCGGCAACTCGCGGATCTGGTTCAAGCCGCTCCGAAAGGCGGTGCGGGCGGCCTGATCAGGGTGGGAGCCACACCCGGTCCGCGAGAACTACTCTCGGTCGGGTCTCTCTCTGGGCTCTCCAAACTACTCTGGGTTGGGGTTCTTCGGTCGGGGCTTTCGGATCGAAGCGTCAATGCTGGCCCCAGCGCCTAGAGCCTCGACGAGATCCTGCTGTCGCCTCATCTCCGCCCTAACACGCTCATGAAGAACTCCAGCCGGCAAAGCCTCCGACATCTGGACCTCGAAGTCCACCCTATTCAGTGCGTGTTCCGCCGCGCTCACCGCCGCTTCGCTCGATCCGCTTAGCGCCACATCGCACATGTCACGCACCGCTGCGAGTGTTTCGAGGGCCTGATCGCTGATCAGATCCTCTTCATCACTTCCAAGATCGGCCTGGGCCCACCACCCCGTTTCACAAATCTCCTTTGCCTCGGCAATGCAGGCAACATTTACGGGATCCGAACTCAAGGCACTCTTCCAGCACTCATCAACAGCGGCAAACAACCTGTCCACACGAACCTTCCCGACAAAGCGGGCGAGGAAGGCGCCGAACTCCCTGAGTAGAGGCTCACAGGCCCAGGCGGCAAACGCAATCCTCTTGCGCTCACCCAATAAGGACAACTTGCGAACCAACACCTCTAGGTGCTCGACGATCATCACTCCGCACCTCGCAACTATTCGGCGGATAGGATATCCAAACTGCGGATCGGGGCAGCTCAACGCCCGATAATGGTCGTTCCGGCAACTCGCGGATCTGGTTCAACCACGTCCAACCGTCGCACGCCCACCCGTGCAGGGCAAGTGGTGATGCAGCGGCGCGCGCCGCGGGCGCAGCCCACCATGGCGGCCGCGTCCGCGCCGGCCCGTCACTCCTCGTAGCAGGGGTCCACCAGGTCGTACGCGGGCCCGGGCCCGGCGTCCGGTTCGGCCGCGGCGTCGCACGCCGCCTTCGCGAGCGGCGGCGCCTGCGCGTCGAGGCCGAGGTGCTTCAGGATCTGCTTCGCCACGTCTGGCTCTGCGATGTAGGCGATCACCTCGAGTCGCCCCGCGCACTGCGGACACGCGAGGACGTCGACCGCGAACACCTTCTGCAGAAGCTCTGCCCAGGGGACCCGCGTGCGTGTGGGCGCGGGAGCGTCCGGCGACCTCGTCTTGGGCGGCGTCGCTGGCGCCTTCGTGCTCGTCGTGCGTGGGCAATGAGCATCCGGTTGCGCGGCATCTGCCACCTGCTCCGGCACGACCTGCGCCCGCACCCGCGCGTTCGGCGCGAACACGCCGTGGTACCGGAGCGCGTGCGCTCGCGGCGGTGGCACGAGCGTCGCGATCCGCGCCAGCAGCTCGTCGGGCGCGAGCAGCAGGAACAGCGACCCGCCGCGCGGGCGCTTCATCCGATAGACGAGCTTCCCCTCCGGACCCGCCGTGAGCCGGTGCAACGCGAACGGCGGCCGGGCGGCGTACCGGCAGAGACGCTCGAGGCCCACGCGATCGTGCTCGTGCACCCGCACGCCGGCGTGCAGCGAGAAGCCGTCGAGGTGCGCGGACCGGCGCGCGTGCCGGAACGGGTCGGGGAAGCGGAGCCGGCGATCCACCTCCGCCGCCTGCAGCGCGGCGAACGGATCGTCCTCGTCCGCGCCGCCCACGTCCTCCGGCGCACGGAACGCCTTGTGCACCTGCTTGATGACTCGGGTCAGGATTCTCTCCACGTCCTCGTCGTCC
>JAEYOU010000452.1 GCA_023411405.1 Pseudomonadota bacterium
GGCCTGCACGGCGTCGACGCGGTCTGGCTCCGCTGGACCGGGCCGCTCGGCCTGGCCGGGCGGCGCGCGCGGCGGCTCGTCGGCAAGAAGGTGGCGGTCGTCCCCGACCTGCGCCCCGTGCGCGCCGCGGCCTTCCGCTACTTCGGCGCGCGGGAGCTCGAGGCGGGCGTGCAGGTGGAGCGGTACGTGGGCGACGGCTCCGAGTTCGACGCGCTGGTCGAGTGGGTGCCGGGCCTCGACCCGCGCGCCATCTCCTGGAAGGCGTCGGCCCGCCACCGCGAGCTCCTCGTCCAGCACTTCCGCGCGGAGCGGAACCACCAGGTGATCCTCGCCCTCGACACCGGCCACCTCATGGCCGAGCCGCTCGAGGGGCTGCCCCGGCTCGACCACGCGGTCACCTCCGCCCTGCTCCTCGGCTACGTCGGGCTGCGGCTCGGCGACCGCGTCGGCCTCTACGGCTTCGACCGCGTCGCCCGGACCTGGGCCGAGCCGCAGGGCGGGCTGGGCGCCTTCCCGCGCCTCTCGGCCGTCTCCGCCCAGCTCGCGTACTCCACCGAGGAGACCAACTTCACGCTCGGGCTCACCGAGCTCTCGACGCGCCTGCGCCGCCGGTCGCTGGTGGTGGTGTTCACCGACTTCACCGACACGGTCACCGCCGAGCTCATGCTGGAGAATCTCCAGCGGCTCGCCCGGCGGCAGCTCGTCGTGTTCGTGTCGCTGCGCGACGCCGGGCTCGACGCCCTGGCGCTCGCCGCCCCCGACCGGCTCGGCGGGCTCTACCGCGCGGTGACCGCCGCGGACATGGTCCGCGAGCGCGAGCGCGTCCTCTCCCGGCTGCGGCGCATGGGGATCGCCTGCGTGGACGCGGCGCCGGGGCAGGTCTCGTCGCGGCTCGTGAACCGCTACCTCGACATCAAGCGCCGGGAGCTCATCGCATGATCGATCCCCCCCCGAGCGCGCCCGCCGCGCGCGCGGACCCCGCGCCGCACGCGACGGCGGTGGTCCTGAAGAGCGCCGCCTTCCGCGCCGAGCGCGAGGCGTCCTGGCGGGAGCTCGAATCGCTCCTCGAGCGCGTCCAGGCGCGCGGCCTGGGCGCGCTCCGGGCGACCGAGCTCGCGCGGCTGCCGCTCCTCTACCGCGCCGCGCTCTCGTCGCTCTCGGTGGCGCGCGCGATCTCGCTCGACCGGGCGCTGCTCGACTACCTGGAGTCGCTCTGCGCCCGCGCGTACCTGGTCGTGTACGGCGTGCGCAAGGGCCTGCGCGAGGCGGTGGCGGACTTCTTCCTGCGCCGCTTCCCGCGGCTCCTGCGGGCGCACTGGCCGCACTTCCTCCTCTCCTACGGGGTCCTCCTCGCCGGCACCTGGGTCGGGTTCGCGCTCACGCACGGCGACCTCGACCGGTTCTACTCGTTCGTGGACGCGGGGGTGGCCCAGGGCCGCGGGCCCAGCTCCTCCACCGACGCGCTCCGGGCGATCCTGTACGACGAGGACGGCGCGGCGCAGGCGCTCAAGACCTTCGCGATGTTCCTCTTCACCCACAACGCGCGGGTCGGGCTGCTCGCGTTCGCGATCGGGTTCGCCGGCGGCGTCCCCGCCGGCCTGCTGCTCTTCGCGAACGGGCTCACGCTGGGAGCGTTCGCCGCCCTCTACCACTCTCGCGGCCTCTCGCTCGACTTCTGGGCGTGGATCCTCCCGCACGGCGTGACGGAGCTCACCGCCGTGGCCCTCTGCGGCGCCGCCGGCCTGGCGCTCGGGCACGCGGTGGTCTTCCCCGGGCGCGAGGAGCGCAAGGCCGGGCTCGCGCGGCGCGGGCGCGAGGCGGCGCTCGTCGCCCTCGGGGCGGTGGCGCTCTTCTTCGTGGCCGGGCTCATCGAGGGCATCTTCCGGCAGCTCGTCCACTCCGTCCCGATCCGCTACGCGGTCGCCGGCGCCACGGCGCTCCTGTGGACCGCCTACTTCGTCCTCGCCGGTCGCGGCGGGAGCGCGGAGGCCCCCCGGTGACCGCGCCCGCCCCGCTCCCCGCAGGCCGGATCCACCAGGTGGTGACGCCGGAGGGCGTGCCGCTCCCGCTCGAGGTCGCCGGGGCGGGCGACCGGCTGGGCGCGTTCCTCCTCGACTTCCTCCTCCAGGGCGCGGCGCTCCTCGTCATCGGCCTGGGGCTCGCGTGGCAGGGACACTTCTCGCTCGGCGAGGACGTCGTCGGGGCGCTCTACCACGTCCTCGTCTTCCTCATCTGGACCTTCTACTTCCCGGTGTTCGAGCTCGCGTGGCAGGGGCAGACCCCCGGCAAGCGCTGGCTCAAGATCCGCGCCGTGGACGGGCGAGGCGGTCCGCTGAGCGCGGAGGCGGTGATCGCCCGGAACCTCTCGCGGCAGGTCGAGCTCCTCCTGCCCGTCCTCGCCGTCGCGAGCCTGGCCATGGGCGCGTGGGGCAACCTCGCCGCGATCGGCTGGCTCGTCGGCTTCGGGTTCCTCCCGCTCTTCAACAAGGACCGCCTGCGGGTCGGGGACATGATCGCCGGCACGATCGTCGTGCGGACGCCGGCCGCGATCCTCCTCGAGGACCTCACCACCCGGCGGGCCGCGGCCGCCCACACGTTCACCGACGCGCAGCTCGACGTGTACGGCATCTACGAGCTGCAGGTCCTCGAGGGCGTGCTCCGCGGCGCGGGCCAGCACGGCCACCGCGAGGCCGTCCAGACCGTCGCCGAGAAGATCCGGCAGAAGATCGGCTGGGAGGGCGCGGTGCAGGACGACGAGGTCTTCCTCCAGGCGTTCTACGCCGCGCTGCGCGGCCGGCTCGAGCGGCGGCTCCTCTTCGGCAAGCGCCGGAGGAGCAAGCACGACCGGAGCGAGTCGTCGGGTTGACGTCGGGCCCGAATCCGGGCTCCGCTCACCCTTCGACAAGCTCAGGGTGAGCGGTCCTTGCCTGTCCGCTCGTGCTGAGCCTGTCGAAGCACGAGCGGTGCGAGCGGCCCACGCCTACTCGAAGACCTGCGAGAGGTGCACCGGATCGCCGCCCTCCTTCACGAGGCAGAGCCCGTGGTGGATGACGGCGCTCGCCACGGGCAGGAGCGTCGCGACGATCCCGCCCACGAGCTGGAGGAGCGCCATGGGGAGCGCCAGCGCCCGGAGCCCCTCCACGCTGCTCGCGCCGGCGGCCCCCGGCCACGACACCATGCCGCCGGTCACGACCGCCTGCAGCGCCGTGAACACCGTCAGGTACGCGACGAGGACGATGACCAGCGCGCCGAGCACCTTCCAGCGGTGCCCCTGCGTGAGCGCCCAGCTCCGGCCCAGGGCGCGGATGGGGCCGGCGCGGTCGACGACCACGGCGCCCCACGCGGCGGCCCAGCCGGCCGCGAGCAGGAACGGGACGGCGACCGTGCACATCGTGGCGACGAGCGCGAACCAGGTGACGAGGGTCACCCCGAAGGTCGCGAACGACCGCTGGAGGCCCACGCCCAGCATCTCGCCCAGCCCGGCGGGCGCGCCGCGGAGGCGCCGGGCGGCGCCGTGCGCGATCGCCCCCGTCTGGATCGACCAGAGGACGAAGGAGAGGAAGAGCATCCCCCCGAACCGGCCGTAGAACCGGCCCAGGGGCTCCCAGGGCTCCACCGAGGGATCGGGGATCAGGAGCTCGGGGAAGGCGCCGTACATGCGGTACGTGGCCCAGGCGGCCGCGACGGCGGACGCGAGCCCGAGGAGCGCGAACGCCGGCAGCTCGCGCCACCAGGTGCGGAAGGTGCGCGCGACGATCACGCCGACGCCGAACCCCGAGCGAGGCCTCCCTCCGGGCGCCTCGACGCGGGACCAGTCGGTGGGCCCGGGCGGGCGAGCGGGGTCCGACGCGGGGACGGTGGGCAGCGGCTCCTCCATGCGACCTCCCGCGGCTAGAGCCGCACCTGCAGCTCGTACCGCCGGTTCCTGGCCTGCTTCGCGGGCGTGTCGTCGGGCTTCACGAGCCGCCGCTCCGACCCCATGCCCACCGACTCGATGTCGTCCTTGGGGATCCCCTTGCGGACGAGCTCGCGCTCGATCACCGCGGCGCGCTTCGCCGACAGCTCCTTGTTGTGGGCCGCGGACCCGCGCGAGTCGGTGTGTCCAGAGACCACGAACTTGAAGTTCTTGACGCCCGCGCCGTTGATCTTCTTCTTCGCGCGGATCAGCGCGTCGGCGAGCCGGCGGATCTTGGCGTCGCAGCCCGGCGCGAGCCGGTCGCTGTTCGTGACGAAGCTGCACTGGTTCTTGCGGGACTCGTCGAGGAGGCGCTTGTTGATCTCCCGCTCCAGGGCGCCCGTGGTCGCCTTGCCGACGACGCCCTTGGCGCCGTCCCAGACCTGGGCGGCCGCGGCGGCGGGGAGGGAGAGGGCACCGACGACGGCCAGCACTGCGAGGCTCCGCATCTGTCTCCTCCGAGGAATGGGTCGCGGCGGCGATCCTCCCCTGGCGAGGCGCCCCGCGCAAGGTCCCCGCGCGCCGCGCCACCCTCTTTCGTTTCTTCACGAACGGCGGCGGCGACCCCAGATCCACCCCCGTGCCCGTCCCCTCGGCTGCCACCCTCCCCGACCCGACGAAGGCGCGCTGCTGGTGCGGGGCGGAGGAGCTCGCGCCGTTCTCCCCGGAGTACCTCCGCTGCGTGTGCGGGACGCTGGTGGCGGCACCGCGGGCGCGCGACCCCTCCGCGACCGAGATGTACGGGCTCGACTACTTCGTCACGCACGCCCGGGCGCTGGGCCATCCCACCCTCGAGGACCGCGCGCGGCTCGACCTGCCGGAGCGGTGTGCCTTCTGGCTCGAGGCGCTCCTCCGGTTCCGTCCGCCGCCGGCCCGGACGCTCGAGCTCGGGTGCGCGAGCGGCGCCTTCGTGGGGCTGCTCGCCGAGGCCGGCTACGCCGCGGTGGGGCTCGATCTCAGCCCGGCCGTGACGCGGCGCGCGCGCGAGGCCTTCCAGGTGCCCGTCCTCACCGGCCCGATCGAGGCGCAGGAGCTCCCGCCCTCGAGCCTCGACGCCGTGATCCTGATGGACGTCCTCGAGCACCTCCCCGACCCGCTGACGACGCTCGCCGTCCTCGCACGGCTCCTCGCGCCGGGCGGCGTGCTCCTGGTACAGACGCCGCGCTACGACCCCTCGCGGACCTTCGAGGAGCTCCGGTCCGCGCAGGATCCGTTCCTCGCGCAGCTCAAGCTGCCCGAACACCTCTTCCTCTTCAGCCCCGGCTCGGCCGAGGCGCTGCTCGCCCGGGCCGGGCTCCCGCACGTGCAGTTCGTGCCGGCGATCTTCTCGCAGTACGACATGTCCTTCGTCGCGTCGGCGGCACCGGCCGCGGAGGTCGCCCCGGACGTGGCGCGCGCGCGGCTCCGTCAGACGCGCGGCGGGCGCGTCGTCGAGGCGCTCCTCGACGCCGCCGCGGGCCTTCGCGCGGCGATGGCGGAGAGGAACGAGC
>JAEYOU010000547.1 GCA_023411405.1 Pseudomonadota bacterium
GGTGAGAAGATGCCGGTCGGCCCGAGGTGACGCCTGAGGCCTGACGCCACTCCCGTGGCATGGAGCCCTTCGCCATCGCGAGGGCGCGCGGGTCCGCCGTGCCTCGCCGGCCGCGACCCGCTGCAGGACCTGCCGGCCGGGGTGTAGGATCGGGGCGTGATGGAGTCCGCTTCCATCCGTCCGTCCCAGGCCTCCCGGCCCGTCCGCGAGCGCGACCCTGGCGCCGCCGGGCCGGGGCACGTGCCCGAGGCGGACGGCGCCGCGCCGCGGGATCGCGTGACGATCTCCGACGCGGCGCGCGCACACGGCGATCGGCGCGAGGGCAAGGACCCGCGCGGTGGCCCAGGTGGCCCGAAGCTGACGCCCGAGCAGCAGCGCGAGGTCGCCTGGCTCCAGGCCCGGGACCGGCACGTCCGGCAGCACGAGGCCGCGCACCAGGCGGCCGGCGGCGCCCTCACCGGCGGCGCGAGCTACACGTACCAGACCGGCCCGGACGGCCGGAGCTACGCCATCGGCGGCGAGGTGCCCATCTCGATCCGGACCGGGAGGACGCCCGACGAGACCATCGCCAGCGCGCGCCAGGCCCGCCGCGCCGCGCTCGCGCCGTCGGACCCCTCGGCTGCCGACCTCGCCGTCGCCGCGGAGGCGACGCGGATGGAGCTGAGCGCGATCCAGCGCAAGGCGCACCTCGCGGCGAAGGCGTACGGGGCGGAGAAGCGGGCCGCGGGCCTCGGGCCTCAGGCCTCGGACGAAGCGCGTGCCGACGAAGATGCGGTGAAGGGCGAGCTCGGGGAAGAAGGCTCTCGCGCGTCGAGAGACCGCCAGGGCGCCGGAGAGGTCTGGCTCCAGGCCTGAGGCCCGAAGCCTGACGCCCCATCGCCCACGGTCGTGGGGCCTCTCACCCCGATCAGACCTTCCGCCCGCCCTCCGCCGCCCACTTCTCGAGCATGTCGGTGGTGACCGACTTCGGCCGCTCGATCGCGTAGCCGAGCGCGCGGTCCCACACGATGTTCGCGAGCACTCCGAGCGCGCGGCCGACGCCGAAGAGCACGGTGTAGAAGTCCTCCTCGGTGACGCCGTAGTGCACCTGGATGACGCCGGAGTGCGCGTCGACGTTGGGCCACGGATTCTTGGTCTTCCCGTGCTCGGTGAGGACGCCCGGCGCGACCTCGTAGAGCATGTTCACGAGCTGGAAGAGCGGATCGTCCGGCAGGTGCTTGCGGGCGAACTCGTTCTGGGCGGTGAACCGCGGGTCGGTCTTCCGGAGCACGGCGTGGCCGTACCCGGGCACCACCTGGCCGGCGTTGAGCGTCTCCCAGAGGAACGCCTTGAGCCCCTCCGGCGTGGGCGGCTTCCCTCCGAGCTTCTTCATCGCCTGGCGGATCCAGGCGAGGACCTCCTGGTTCGCGAGCCCGTGGAGCGGCCCGGCGAGGCCGTCGAGGCCGGCCGAGAGCGAGTAGTACGCGTCGGAGAGCGCCGACGCGACGAGGTGGGTGGCGTGGGCCGAGACGTTGCCCGATTCGTGATCGGAGTGGAGGATGAAGTACATCCGCATCACGTCGTCGTAGGGCCGGGCGACGCCCATCATGTGGGCGAAGTTGCCGCCCCAGTCGAGCTTCGGGTCGGCAGGGATGAGCTTGCCGCCCTTGTACTTGAGCCGGTAGATGAGGGCCGCCAGCGCGGGGAGGCGCGCGAGCAGGTTCATCGCGTCCTCGTACATCGGGTCCCAGTGGTCGGTCTTCTTGAGCGAGCCCTCGCCGTGGCGGCGCGCGAAGAGCGACTCCTTCTGCATCACGAGCACGCCGGTGGAGAGCATCGCCATCGGGTGCGAGTCCGGCGGCATCGCGCGCAGCACCGCCTCGACGTACGGCGGCAGCGCGGCCCGGGCGCGCCAGTCGGCGGCCACCTCCTCGGCCTGGGCGGCGGTGGGGATGTCGCCGGTGAGGAGGAAGTAGAAGAAGCCCTCGACCCAGGGTTGCTCGCCGCCGGGGACCTTGGGGAGCGCAGCGAACGTCTCGGGGATGGTCTTCCCCCGGAACCGGATGCCTTCCTGCGGGTCGAGGTACGAGATGTCGGTCACGAGGCAGCGGACGTCGCGGGCGCCGCCGATAGCCTGGCCGATGGTGACCTTGTCGATCACCACCTCCGAGTGCTCCTTGTTGAGCTTCTGGATGCGGGGACGGAAGGCCTCGATCTTCTGAAGGAGCGTCCTCTTGAGGGTCGACTCAGGCATGTTCACTCCGTCCGATGGTGTGGGGGGCGCGCCGCGGTACCCTGGTCGCACCGTTCATAGTGGGCAAGGGGCGCGCTCGCCTGAGACCCGGCACGACCGAACCTCAACGAGGTCAGTGCGAGCTCTGGGCTGAGAGCATCGGGAACGGATGGGTCCCGTAGGGCGCGGGCCGCGCGCCGCCGCCCCGTGCGGACATGGGGCGGGCCGCCAGGCTCCGAGGCCCGTCAGCGCCTTCCCGCCCAGAGCGCCGCGGCCACCTCCGCCGCGACGGTGCCCGGGCGCTGCTTCCCCGGATCACCCGCCGGAACGTTCGCCTCCGCCTCCTGGGACGCGGCCGTCGCGGGGGACTCCCCCAGAACCGGGGACTCCCCGCCGCCGACCTCCCCCTGTCCGGGCTTCGTCGCCACTTCCGTGCGAGCCGGCGGCGCCGAGCGACAGGCGCGGCAGTAGGGCTGATTGCGGATCGAGCCGTCGCCCATCTTGCGGAGGCCGAACTGCGAAAGCGGCCGGATCTTCTCGCACTTGAGGCAGATGAGGGTGATGAACACCTCGTTGCCGTCGGCGTCGAAGACCGCGGACTTGCGGCGCTTCGGCCGCGGCTCCGCCTTCTCCCGCGGCGCAGCCCGCGCCGCCGTCGGCTTCTTCTTCAGCTCTCCGCTGGCGATCGCCGGCGCCACCATGACCTTCACGGCCATCGTCGAGTCCCTCCTCCGGGAGGAAGTGCGAGCCTCTTCGCTCCCGGGGCCTGCGGGGAGGAGGCTTCGGGGGGAGGTTAGGGGAGGGGTCTGACAGCTCAGGCGGGACCCTGACGGGGCATCATGCCTCGCCCGCAGTCAAGCCCGCGGGAAGACGTACCGCACGAGTTGCACGAGCCCGACGAACGTCGCGACGGCCGCCGCCGTGACGGCCGCCTTCGACGTCGAGCGGAACCAGACGATGAGCGCCGGCACCGCCAGGGCGATCCCGAAGACGAGCCCGAGCGGGAGCTTGCCGATCGTGAGGGTCAGGACCTTGAGCTCGATGAGCGTCTGGAGCCCCGCCGCGAGCACGGCGATGGCCGCGATGCCCCGGCTCTGCGAGGCCGTGAACAGCACGACGGCGGCGATCAGCCCGGAGTACACGAGCGCGCTGTGCGTGGACATGCCGGGCTTGTACGCCGGCTCGGGGCGCCTCGGCAAGGTTCGGGCGGGCCCGCGGCGGACCCGCCCTTCCCTGACGCCCCTGCTACCCCGCGCCGAGCAGCTTCCTGAGCACGAACGGCATGATCCCGCCGTGCTTGTAGTACTCGACCTCGATCGGCGTATCGATCCGGACCGTCACCGGGACCTCGTCCCGGCGGCCGCCTGCGCGGTGCACGACCAGCGTCGCCTGCTGCCGCGGCCGCGGCGCCTGGCCCGTGCCGACGAGATCGAAGGTCTCGGTCCCGTCGAGCCCGAGGGTCGACGCCGAGGTCCCCTCCGCGAACTGGCAGGGGAGGATCCCCATGCCGACGAGGTTGGAGCGGTGGATCCGCTCGAACGAGCGGGCGACCACGAACCGGACGCCGAGGAGCGCTGGCCCCTTCGCTGCCCAGTCGCGCGAGGAGCCGGTCCCGTACTCGTGGCCGGCGAGCAGGCACAGCGGGACCTGCTCCTTCGCGTAGGCGAGGGCGGCGTCGTGGATCGACATCCGCTGGCCGCCGGGCTGGTGCAGGGTCACGCCGCCCTCCGCGCCGGGCACCATGAGGTTCCGGACGCGGACGTTCGCGAACGTGCCGCGCACCATCACGTCGTGGTTGCCGCGCCGCGCGCCGTAGCTGTTGAAGTCGGCCACCGGCACGCCGAGCGACTGGAGGTAGGCGCCGGCGGGGGAGGACGGCTTGATCGAGCCGGCCGGGCTGATGTGGTCGGTCGTGACGGAGTCGCCGAAGATGGCGAGCGGGCGGGCGCCGCGGACCTCGCCGGGCGCGGTCGGGGTGAGGGGGAAGGGCTGGAAGTAGGGCGGCTCCTGGATGTACGTGGACTTCGCGTCCCACTCGTAGAGGAGCCCGCCGCGGACCGGCAGGTCCGACCAGCCCGGCACGTCCACCGCGCCGCCCGCGCCGGTCAGCGGGCCGTAATTGTCCCGGTAGAGCGCCGGGTCGCCCGCGTCGGCGCGCAGCGCGTCGATCTCCTCCGGCGTCGGCCAGAGGTCGCGCAGGTAGACCTTCTCGCCGCCGCGCCCGACGCCGATCGGGTCCTTGTCGAGGTCGAGATCGACGCGGCCGGCGAGGGCGAACGCGACCACGAGCGGCGGGCTCATGAGGAAGTTGGCCTTGATCGACTGGTGCACCCGGGCCTCGAAGTTCCGGTTGCCCGAGAGGACCGACGCCGCGACCACGTCGTTCCGGGTGACGAGCTCCTCGACGCGCGCGTCGAGCGGCCCGGAGTTGCCGATGCAGGTGGTGCAGCCGTAGCCCACCGTGTGGAACCCGAGCGCGTCCAGATCCTTCTGGAGGCCGGTCTTCTCGAGGTAGCGCGAGACGACGCGCGAGCCGGGCGCGAGCGAGGTCTTCACGGTCGGCTTCACCTTCAGCCCGCGGGCGACGGCCTTCCGGGCGAGGAGGCCGGCGGCGAGCATGACGCTGGGGTTCGAGGTGTTGGTGCACGAGGTGATGGCGGCGATGAGCACGTCGCCGTGCCCGACCTCGACGTCTTCGTCCCGGAGCCGCGGCGGCGGCGCGGGCAGGTCCTCCTGCGGCGTCGGCGTGGGACGGTTGTTCACCATCTCGTACTCGGTGAGCGTGCTCGTGTTCTTGCGCCGCCCGTCCGGGACGCTCGCTGGCTCCTGCGATCCGCCGCCGGCGGCCGCTTCGTTCGAGCCGTTCTCGAAGCGGTGCCGCGCGTGGATGGCCTCCGGCGCGAGCCCGTAGCCGGTCGCGTCCTTGCGGGTGAGGAGGTCGCGGAAGACCTCGCCCAGCGTCGGGAGCTCGATCCGGTCCTGCGGCCGCTTCGGGCCGGCCACGGCCGGCTTGATGGTGGAGAGGTCGAGCGCGATGACCTCGGAGTAGTCGACCTCGCCCGGCCCCGGGATCCGGAGCAGCCCCTGCGCCTGGTAGTACGAGCGGAAGAGCTCGACCAGCTCCTTCGGCCGCCCGGTCTGCTCGAGGTAGCGGACCGACTGCGCGTCGGGCGGGAAGAATCCGACGGTCGCCCCGTACTCCGGGGCCATGTTGGAGAGGGTCGCGCGCTCGGGGACGGGCAGGGTCTCGGCCCCCGCGCCGAAGAACTCGACGAACTTCCCGACCACCTTGGCCTTGCGGAGGAGCTCGGTCACGCGGAGCACGAGGTCGGTCGCCGTGACGCCGGGGCGGAGGGCGCCGGTGAGGTGGACACCGACGACGTCCGGCGTCAGGAAGTAGACCGGCTGCCCGAGCATCGCCGCCTCGGCCTCGATCCCGCCGACGCCCCAGGCGACCAGCCCGAGGCCGTTCACCATCGGCGTGTGAGAGTCGGTGCCGACGAGGGTGTCCGGGTACGCGAGGCCGTCCTCCTCCAGCACGCCGCGCGCGAGCAGCTCGAGGTTGACCTGGTGGCAGATGCCGACCTCGGGCGGGACGATCCGGAGCTTGCGGAACGCCTGCGTGCCCCAGCGCAGGAACTCGTACCGGGCCCGGTTCCGCTGCATCTCGAGGCGCGTGTTGATCGCGAGCGCGTCCGGCGTGGCGTGGGCGTCCACCTGGACCGAGTGGTCGATGACGAGGTCCACCGGGACGACCGGCTCGACGAGCGCGGGGTCCTTGCCGAGCCGCGCCACGGCGGAGCGCATCGCGCCGAGGTCGGCGAGGAGAGGGACGCCGGTGAAGTCCTGGAGGAGCACCCGGCCGACGACGAACGGGATCTCCCGGGTCCGCTCGGCCCGGGGCCCCCAGCTGGCGAGGGCGCGGACGTCGTCCTCGGTGACCCGCTGGCCGTCCACGTTCCGGGCGAGCGACTCGAGGACGATGCGGAGCGACACGGGCAGGCGCGAGACCGGGCCGAAGCCGCGGCGCTCCAGCTCGGGGAGCGAGACCAGGCGGCCGGTGCGGCCGGGGGAGATCGAGAACGAGGTGACGACGCCGAGGGGATCGCTCATGGCCAGCTAGATACCCGCGCGCCCGCCGGAAGCAAGAGGCAGGTTGCGTCACCCGGGGGTGGGCGCCGCGTCCGGCGCCCGGACCCGGGCGCGGGACGGCGCGGCCAGCGCCCGTTGCTCTTCCTCGACCGTTCGGTCACCATCGGGGCGTCGCCTCCCGTGCGAGAGGGCCCTCGTGAACGAAACCTACGGCACCGAAGACGCGCTGGCCGGGACGTCTCGCACGCGTCCGACCGCCTGGAGCGTGCTCCGCGCGCTGGTCCGCGCCGTCCGCCTCGCCTGGACCCTCCTCCGCGTCATCCTGCGCCCGGCGCGGGCGCGGCGGGAGGACGGGGCGGCCCTCCTGCACGAGCGCGCCGCCGTGCTCGGAGGCGCTTCACGGAAGGTGCTGCGGATCCACGGGGTGGAGCTCGAGGTCTCGGGGCCGATCCCGCGCGGCCCCGCGCTCCTCGTGGCGAACCACCTCTCCTACCTCGATCCCATCGCCCTCGCCGCGCTCGTCGACGCGGTGCCGATCTCGAAGGCCGACGTCGCCTCGTGGCCGCTGTTCGGCCGCGCCGCGCGCCGGGTGGGTGTGCTCTTCGTCGCGCGGGGCGAGGCGCGCTCGCGCCGCGAGGTGATGCGCGCGGCCGAGCAGGTGCTCCGCGACGGTGCGATCGTCCTCAACTTCCCGGAGGGCACCACCACCGACGGCTCGGTGGTCCTCCCGTTCCGGAAGGGGCTCTTCGGGGTCGCCCAGGCCCTCGGCGTCCCCGTCGTCCCGGCCGCGATCGCCTACGAGCCGCCCGAGCTCGCGTGGTACGGCGACGACACCTTCCTGCCCCACTACCTCCGGCTCGCGGCGCTGCGCGGCGCGCGCGTGGTCGTGAAGCTCGGCGAGCCGCTGCCTCCCCGGGCGTACCCCACGCCGGGCGACCTCGCCGACGCCGCCCGCGCCCGCATCCTCTCGGTGCTCGGGGGGAGCGGCGCAGACCTGCGCAGGGCCGACTGAGCGCGCCGCAGATGCGCTAGCATCGGCCCCATGCCCACGCCCAACCCCTGGAGCGTCGTCCAGGCCAGCGACTACGAGCGCCACATGGGCTCCGGCCCCGGTGGCGTGGATCAGCTCGGCCCGCTGTCTGCCCTGTTCCAGGAGGTCGTGCTCGCGACGCAGCCCGACCGGATCCTCGTCGTCGGCTGCTCGACCGGGAACGGGCTCGAGCACGTCGATCCGTCGGTCACCCGCCGCGTCGTCGGCGTGGACGTGAACCTGCAGCACCTCGGGATCGCGCGGCAGCGGTTCCTCCACCTCGGGCCGCGGCTCGAGCTGTACCACGCCGACATCGCCGACTTCCGCGCGGCGGCCTCGCAGTCCTTCGACCTCGTGCACGCCGCCCTCGTCCTCGAGTACCTCCACCCCGAGGTGCTCGTCCGGCGCGTCTCCGAGTGGCTGGCCGAGCGCGGCGCGTTCTCGGTGGTCCTGCAGCTCCCGGGCGGCGAGGCGCCCGAGGTGTCGTCGCGGGCGCTCCAGCTCATCCGGAAGGCGATGCGCCTCGTGCCGCCCGAGGAGCTCGTGGAGCTGTGCGGCGGCTACGGCCTCGCCCTCCGCCGCCAGAAGGAGGTCCCCCTCCGGCACGGCCAGCGGCTCTGGCACGGCGTGTTCGGGAGAGCGGCCTGAGTTAAGGATTCACCATGCGCTGCCCATACTGCATGTCGGAGTGTCCGCCCGGCGCCACCCGCTGCGCCTCGTGCACGAGCTGGATCGTCGAGCGCAAGCCCGTCCGCGAGTGGACCCGCGCGCGGAGCGGGCGGATGATCGCCGGCGTCTGCCGCGGGATCGCGAACCGGTTCGACCTCCCGATCGCGCTGGTGCGCGTCGTGTTCCTGCTCTCCATCCCGTTCGGCGGGTGGGGGATCCTGGCGTACCTGGCGCTCTGGATCGCGATGCCCGACGAGCCGCTCGCGCTGCCGGCGGGCGGGGAGCACGCGGGAAGGCCCGGGAGCGAGCTTCGGACCACAACCCCGGTGGCGCCCGACGTGCGCCCTCCGGCCGCTCCGGGCTAGCCGCCGCGCGGCAGCGCAGCGCGTTGAGTTTTCCCCCCGCGGGTGTATGGTCCGCCCCGCGCCGCGAGCCCTCGCTCGCGGCGCTTCGATCTTGGCAGAGCTCAGCGTCCAAGAAGTCGCCCGCCTGCTCGGCGTGGCGGAGAAGGCCGTCTGGCGGTGGGTTCGCGCCGGCGACATCCCGCACACGCGGCTCCGCGAGGCCGTCCTCTTCAACCGGGTCGAGCTGCAGGAATGGGCGCTCGCGAACGGGCTCCCGCTGCCGCCCGAGGCGGCGGGGCGCGGGCCCGCCGAGAGCCTGGCCGAGGCGC
>JAEYOU010000577.1 GCA_023411405.1 Pseudomonadota bacterium
CTGGCCGAGTCCGCCCCCCGATCGCAACCCTCGGCCGGACGACCGCCCACGTTGGTCCGGTCCTCGAACCCGTCGCCGCACACGTTGTTGGTGCAGTTGCCACGGCAGCTCGCGTTGTCTCCGTTGCGGCTGCCCAGGTCACACTCCTCGCCGTTGGGAGCGACGCGCGTGTCCATGGCGTTCGTCCGGGCGTCGCCGCAGCTGCTGTGCGTGCAGTCCAGGTTGCACGTGGGCGACTGGCAGCTGGGGCCGAGCGTCCCGGGTCGCTGGGGGGCCTCGCGGTCGCACTGCTCTCCCTCGAACTGAGGGTTGACCTTGCCGTCGCCGTGCCGAGCCGCGGTGCAGTCGGAGTTGCACGTGAGACTGTCCATTGCGATGCCGCCCCTGCCGTCATCGCACTCCTCGAACGGAGGATCGGTGAGGCCGTTCCCGCACAGGGCGGTGGACATGCAGGCGCCGGTCGGGACGTTCACGCGGCAGTACACCGCCTCGGGCGGGTCGCAGACCCAGCCGAGCACGGGGTCGTTCCTGCAATCACAGACCTCGGGAGGGTTGACCGTGAGGTCTCGGATGCCGTTCCCGCACGTCTCGTCCGAGGTGCACGCCGCGTTGCACGTCTCTCCATCCAGGACGTCGCCGTCGATCGCGCCGCCGTCATCGCAGGCCTCGCCGCTGTCGATGCGGCCGTTGCCGCACAGCCCCTGGATGCACTGATCGGTCTTCGCGGAGCAGTGCCAGCCGTCGGGACAGGCCCCGCTGCCGCACAGGGCCGGCGGAGGGCTGCCGCAGCCGGCTCCGGCCCCGAAGACCAGCAGGATGGCCGCGTGCACGAGGCCCGAGCGAAGCGTACTGGCCCGCATATCCCCCTCCTTCGAAGAGCTCGAACGAGCTCTGGACTACAGTCCCTGCACCTCGACCGGCGCGGAGCGGTCCGTGTTCGTCGTGTCGCCGAGCTGGTTGTCGGCGTTCAACCCCCAGCAGCGCACCTGACTGCTCGTGAGCAACGCGCACGTGGATGCCTGGCGGGAGCTCACGTAGCGAACGCCGCCGGTGAGCCCGGACACGTCCACCAGCTCCGTGCTCGGGGCCATGGGGTCGCCGTTGCCGAGCTGACCGAGATCGTCCACTCCCATGGCCTTCAGGCCGCCGTTCACGAGCAGGTACAGGTTTGCCAGTCCGAGCTGAAGGGACGTCGTCCCCTCCGGCGCGGTGATGAGGGGCCTGGGCGACGAGCAGTATCCCCCCGCGCACCCGGTCCCCGACACCCCGAGGCCGGCAGATCCCCAGCACTGGACCTGGGCGCCGACGAGCGCACACGTGGTTCCGTAGCTCGATGCGAGCGCCGTCACGCCGCTCTCTTCTTCGATCGTGGGGTACGGCGTGGCGCGGGTGTGAACGCTGGCGCTGCCGTCCCCGAGAAAGCCGTTTGTGCCTTCCCCCCAGCACCGGACCCCGCCGTTCGCCAGCGCGCACGTGTACGTGTCGCCGGCGGCGATGGCCTCGACGCCGCTCTCCAGGCCGGGGACCTGGAGCGGCGTCGCGGACTCGCTGCCGCTCTCGGTCCCGAGCTGCGCGTAGGTGTTGTCGCCCCAGCACTTCACCCCACCGTCCACGAGCGCGCAGGAATGGGAGGCCCCCAGGGCGAGGGATTGCACGCCCCCGGAGAGCCCGTCCACCCGGATCGGCGTGGGGCTGTGCGCCTCCGTGAAGGCGGCGTTCCCGAGCTTCATGCTGTCGCCGTTGCCGCCCCAGCACTCCACCCCGTCGCTCACGATGGCGCAGGTGTGGAACCGACCGACGGCGATCGCCCGCGCGCCGCTCAGCCCGCGGACCCGCACGGCCTCGGGGCGGTCGGTCGTGGTCCCGTCGCCGAGCTGGCCGTAGAAGTTATCACCCCAGCACCGGACCGCGCCGCTCCGGAGTGCGCAGGCGTGCACGGAGCCGACCGCGAGCCCGTTCCCACCTCCCCCACCGCCGTTCCCGCCGCCGCCGCAGGCCGCCAGCAGGAGCAAGGCCGCGACCACGGTGCGTCCGGCGGACCGCGCGTGCATCTGGCTGCCGCGAGTGGTCGGAATCGAGACACAGCGCATTGCCAAACCTCCTTGAGCGAATCGATCGTTCCGCACTGACGCACCTTCCCGCCGGTGCCACCGGCTGCGTGGACACCCCTCCTGCCGGAGCGACCTCATTAGCGCCTGCAATGCCCCGAGGAGCTACAGTAGTAGCCTTCGGCGCAATCTTGGGCGTTCTGCCTGCAAGGCTGGTCCAGCCGACAACCCACCCCACCGTGCAGGTCTTCCTTCCGGAGCGCCGTGGTCTCCGGAGGATCGAGCTCGATGGGGCCGTTCCCCCGGACCCCCTGGATCCGGTTGGTGATCGTGACGACGTTCCCGTTCGCCTCGGCGTTGAAGGCCTCGCCGAAAGTGGCGGTCTCGGCCTCGGCGACCGCGACTGCGGTGTTGCTCGCGGTCGCGTTCACATCCGCGCCGATCACGATCGGAACGGCGCCCTCACGCGTGACGGCGCCATCCTGCTCGATGTACTCGAACACGGTCGAGTCCCGGGTCACATCCCAGGCGACCGCGAACGAGACCCCCAGCAGGCTCGCGTTGGAGACGATCGTGATCGTGCCCTCGGCGACCGCCCTCGGGACGTTCCGGCACTCGTCCGCGGTCCCGATGGCACCACAGGTCCCACACGTCCTCGCGGTGTCGCTGTCGCACTCCTCGTTGTGCCAGGCGGTCCGGGTCTCGTCGGTCCACCCACCCTGGACATTTCGGTCGCCGCAGGTCGGCCCGGTGACGTTCTGCGTCTGGCAGCTCTGGGTGCACAGAACGCAGTTCGCCTCGCCGTAGATGCAGACGTCGCGGGCGTTCCTGCCGTTGAGACTCCCCTGGTCGCAGCCCTCCGGAGTGCTGAGGGCCCGGTTGAGATTGAAGTCCCACGTGTCCCTGCTCCCGTCGCCGCACCAGTGCCGAACGCCCTCTACCCACTCGCACTCGCGGCAGAGCCAACAGACGGGGTCGCTCGGGGAGTACAAGCAGTGCCTGTCGTCCTCGGCGGACCTGGCCGAGTCCGCCCCCCGATCGCAACCCTCGGCCGGACGACCGCCCACGTTGGTCCGGTCCTCGAACCCGTCGCCGCACACGTTGTTGGTGCAGTTGCCAC
>JAEYOU010000515.1 GCA_023411405.1 Pseudomonadota bacterium
GCTCCGGCCGCAGCCCCCGCGCGCCGGCGACCTGGCGCCCTCTGGGCCGGACGCTACGCTCTCCTCCGCCGAGCGGGAGGATGTCGCCCGGGAGTTCCGCTGCCCGGACTGCGGCGGAACGACGCTCGAGGGCACCGCCCGCATCCTCCGGCACCGGTGCAGCGGGCCGGGCGGGCCGGGAGGCGCTCCTCCGGCGCGGCCGGTCGCCTGGCGGGGATACGACGGCTCGGTCGTCCGGCTCGGCTGGTGGGCGCCCGAGGGGATGCAGGCGCCGCCCCGGGGTGCCACGCCCGCCCGTGCTCGAAAACCGCGCTGATCGCGGGCGGTTCTGGACGGACGCCCCCTCGCCAAAGCTTGCCGGATGTCGGCCGTTGTGCTAGATGACCGTCCCTTCGCGGCGCAGATCCGGCCGTGAACCCGCGCTCGCAGAGGCGGGCTGGACGTAAATTCACACACTCCCCGAGCACGGCGCGCTCCGGTGCTCACCGGCGGAACGGCCCTCACGGCGTCCGATCGGCGTGCGGCGCGCCGGTTCAGGCTGGGAGTGGCGGACAAACCGGAGATCACATGGAGACGCAGGAGCAGACCCAGCAGCCGACGCCCATCCCCCCGCCCGCCCCCGACGCCGCGCCGGCCCCCGAGGCCGCGCCCGCCGACGCGATGGCGGCCGCCCTCGGCCAGGGCGGCACGGCCATCACGATGAAGCAGCTCCTCGAGGCCGGCGTCCACTTCGGACACCAGACCAAGCGCTGGAACCCGAAGATGAAGCCGTACATCTTCGGCGCGCGCAACGGCATCTACATCATCGACCTGCAGAAGACGGTCGGCCTCGCCCGCAACGCGCTCCGGTTCGTCTCGGACGCCGTCGCGCGCGGCGGCTCGGTCCTCTTCATCGGGACGAAGAAGCAGGCCCAGGACGCCATCCGCGAGGAGGCCGCCCGCAGCGGAATGTTCTACGTCACCAACCGGTGGCTGGGCGGCACGCTCACCAACTTCAAGACGGTGAAGCAGGGCATCGATCGGCTGAAGACGATCGAGAAGATGAAGGAGGACGGCACCTACGAGCGCCTCCCGAAGAAGGAGGTCGCCTCCCTCGAGCGCGAGCGCGAGAAGCTCGAGAAGAACCTGGGCGGCATCAAGGAGCTCAGCCGCCTCCCTTCGGCCCTCTTCGTGATCGACACGAAGAAGGAGCACATCGCCGTCCACGAGGCGAACCGCCTCGGCATCCCGGTCGTCGCGGTGGTGGACACCAACTGCGATCCCGAGGGGATCGACTACGTCATCCCCGGCAACGACGACGCCATCCGCTCGATCCGGCTCTTCACGGGCAAGATCGCCGAGGCGTGCATCGAGGGCCGGGGCCGGTACTCGGCCTGGGTGGCGGAGCACGGCGGCCGCGACGAGCGGCGGGAAGGCGAGGAGGATCGCGACGCGGCCAGCGAGCGCGGCATGAAGGACCGGCGGGATCGCCGGGACCGCCGCGGTGGCCCGCGTCGCGGCGATCGCGAGCGGGAGCGCCCGGATCGCGGGTCGCTCTCCGCCGACGTCGAGGTGGTCCGCAAGGGCGAGGTCGCCCCGGTCGAGGCCGCCGCCGGCGAGGCCAAGGAATAACGCACCCGGAGCAAGTTCCCGTTTCACCGGGGGCGGGCTCAGCGGCCCGCCCCCGGGCGTTTACGACGAAGCACGAGAATGGAAGTCAGAGAGGAGACGCTGTGGCCGAGGTGACCGCGAAGATGGTGCAGGAGCTCCGCGAGAAGACGAGCGCGGGCATGATGGACTGCAAGAAGGCGCTGGCGGAGACCGGCGGCGACTTCGCCAAGGCGGAGGAGCTGCTCCGGAAGAAGGGGCTCGCCCGCGCGCAGAACAAGGCGGGCCGCGTCGCCGCCGAGGGCGCGGTCGGCAGCTACATCCACCTGGGCGGCAAGATCGGCGTCCTCGTCGAGCTGAACTGCGAGACCGACTTCGTCGCGCGGACGGACGCCTTCCAGCTTCTCCTGAAGGACATCTCCATGCAGATCGCGGCCGCCAACCCGACGTGGGTGAGCCGCGAGGAGGTGCCCGCCGACGTGATCGCGAAGGAGGTCGAGATCGCGAAGGAGCAGGTCCGCGACGGCAAGAAGCCGGAGGCGATCCTCGAGAAGATCGCCCAGGGCAAGATCGAGAAGTTCTACGAGCAGTTCTGCCTCGTCGATCAGCCCTTCGTGAAGGACGACAAGAAGAAGGTCTCGGAGATGCTGAACGAGGCCATCGCCAAGATCGGCGAGAACATCAAGGTCCGCCGCTTCGCCCGGTTCGTGCTGGGCGAGGGGCTCGAGAAGCGGAAGGACGACCTCGCGGCCGAGGTCGCCAAGATGGCGGAGTAGCCGCCGCCGAGCGGCGCGGAAGACCTGAAGACGGCGACGCCCCGGGCCGACAGGTCCGGGGCGTCGTTCGTTTGCGGGTCCGCTCGCCCTGAGCCTGTCGAAGGGCGAGCGGGGCGCCGCTACGCGTGCGCCTTCTCACCCTTGAGCAGCCTCTTCACCTCGATCTTCCGCGGCTTCACCTCGGGCCGCTTCGGGATGCTCACGGTGAGCACGCCGCTCGAGAGGTCCGCCTCGGCGTGGTCGGGATCCACGCCCTCCGGGAGCGTGAACGACCGGGAGAACGTCCCGTAGCTCCGCTCGTAGGCGTAGAACCGATCCTCCTCCTCGTGCTTCTCCTCCTCGCGCTTCCCGGAGACGGTGAGCCGGTTCCCGGTGAGGTTGATCTCGAGATCGTCCTCCTTGATGCCGGGGAGATCCGCCTTGAAGACGTAGGCGTCGCGGGTCTCCTTCACCTCCCAGGTCGGCAGGAAGGGGGTCTCCCGCATGCTCCCCGCGCCGAGCTCCGCGAAGGGATCCCAGCGCATGAGGTCCCGCATCATCTCGAAGGGATCGAGCAGCCGCGACGGCTGCGCCGTTCCGGAGCCGGTGTTGCGTCGAATCAGGTTGGCCATCGCAATAACCTCCTCTCCTGACAGCGATTGGTTCCTGGGCGATCGATAAGTCGCGGGGGCGCGGTGTCAACGCGGCCCGGGCGGGGGCCCGGCGAACCCGAGGCGGGACGAGGGCAGATCGAAACCGCCCCTTCGCGTGGGATGGGTGGACGGATGCACCGTGTATCCTCAGGGGTTTCCGGCGCTCTCTCGCATCCGGCGGAGACGGATCGGTCGAATTCACCTGGCAGACCGGATCGCATCCCGCGACCCCACACAAGGAGAACCGACCATGACGACGCTGCTCCGCTACCCCCTGGCGCTCGCCCTCGCTGGCACCCTCGCCGCGTGCGGAGACGACGGGGACGGCAATCCGCCGCCGGCTGATCGACCGGCGGCGCAAGGCGGAGCGGCGCCCCGCGACCGCGGCCCTCGAGGAGGACGCAGGGCGGGCGCCCGAGGCGCTCGTGCACGACGGGGGCGTGGAGACCGCGGCCGAGGCCTCCATCGCCGCCCGGGCGATGGCCGAGCTCCGCCCCGAGCAGCGCGAGGTGCTGCGCCTGGCCCTCGCCGAGGGGCTCACGCACGACGAGAGCGCCCGGCGCACCGGCTGGCCGCTCGGGACGGTCAAGGCGCACGCGCGGCGCGGGCTGCTCCGCATCCGCCAACGCCTGCTCGGCGAATCCGTGGACGAAGGGGTCGAGGAGGACGCGCGGTGAGCGCCAGGGAACGCACGCGGGAGCTGCTCGCCGACCGGGCCCTGGAGGGGCTTCCGGCGCGGGAGGCGCGCGAGCTCGCGGCGCTCGGCGCGGAGGAAGACCTGTCGTTCGACCTCGCCGCCGCCGCGGCCGCTCGCGGAGCTCGAGCGGGCCGGCGATCTC
>JAEYOU010000666.1 GCA_023411405.1 Pseudomonadota bacterium
GCCTGACCGTGCTCGACGCCGCGGTCGCCGGCGGGCTCGTCCGGGCGCCCGCGGCGGCCGCGCCGGCCGAGCCGCTCACGCACCGTGAACGAGAGGTCCTGGCCCTGCTCGCGGAGGGGCTCGCGAACAAGGCCATCGCCGCGCGGCTCGGGATCTCCGACCACACGGCCAAGTTCCACGTCAACGCCATCCTCGCGAAGCTCGGGGTGGAGTCGCGCGCCGAGGCGATCGTGCGCGCCGCGCGGATGGGGCTCGTGGTGCTGTGACGCGCGGAGGCGAGCAGACTGTCTCGCCTGGCGCTCATCCTCAGGGGTGGGGGCCCCCAGCGAAGCTGGGGGGAGGGGCTCCGCCCCTCCCCGCGGGGCAGCCGAGCGCAGCCGCGAAGCGGCGAGCACGGCGCAGGGACCCGCGCAGCCGGGGTGGGCCCCCAGCGGCTCCGCCGCTGGGGCGGGGCGGCACGCCCCGTGAAATGCTCAGTGCGCCCGCGGGTTGAACGACCCGATCACGTTCAGCACGTTGAGCGCCGCGAGCTGCGCGTTGAGCCGTTCGGTGGTGAGCAGGATCTCGGCGTTCCGGAGCTGGGCGACGGCGTCGGCCTGCTCGACCGCGGTGGCGGTGCCGGCGCGGTAGGCCACGTCCACGAGCCGGAGGTTCTCGGTCGCGAGGTCGCGCTGCTCCTTGGCCTTCTGCGCGTTCGACCGGAGCGACTCGAGGTCCAGGAGCGCCTGGGTCACCTGCGTCCGGACCGTGACCACGGCCGACTCGGCGCGCGCCCGCGTCTCGGCGACCCGGCCGTTCGCCTCGCGGATGTCCGACTCGCGCCGGAAGCCGTCGAGGATCGTCCACTGGAGCCGCACGCCGCCGTACCAGGCGCCGCTGTCCCGACCCGGGATGTCCATGTTGGTCCACTGGTACTGGCCGAAGGCCTGCACGTCCGGGAGGTACCGGCTCCAGGCCGCCCTGCGGTTCTCCTCCTCGGCCTGCTGCTGGCTCCGCGCGGCCTTCACGTCCGGGCGGGCCTCGATCGCCTGCGTGACGAGCGGATCGAGCTCGGTCGCGGGCAGGGTCGGCTCGGGCGGCGGCTCCACCTCGAACGCGGTGTCCCGGGCGAGGAGCCCCGCGAGCGCCACCTTCGCGGAGAGGTACTGCGCGCGGGCGCGGCGCACGTCCTCCTCGGCGCGGGCGCGGTCGATCTGGGCGCGGATGAGGCCGACCTTGGCGATCGCCCCGGCGTTGTACCGGACCTGGGCGTCGCGCTCCTGGCGCCGCGCGATCTCGAGGAGCCGCTCGGAGACGCCCGTCGCCTCCTTGAGCGCGGCGACGCCGTAGTACGCGCGCGCCACGCCGAAGAGCACCTGGCGCCGGCCATTCTCGAGGCCGAGCACGGCGGCGCGCTGCGCGTCGCGGGCGCCGCGGATCGCGAAGAACAGGCGGGCGGAGACGAGCGTCTGCGTCGCCTCCGCCTGCGCGGCGAGGAGGCCGTCCTTCTGCGTCACGACCGAGGTCTGACCGATCGTGTCGTAGGCCTGCACGCCGCCCCCGACCGGCGTCGACGGCCCGACCCCGAACACCACGTCTTGCCGGAGCTCCTCCTGGAGCGTGTAGCTCGCCCCGAGGGTCACCTGCGGGAAGTAGAGCGAGAGCGCCTTCCAGGTGATCTCCTGCGCCTGATCGAGTTGCCCCTGGAGCGCCTGGAGCTCGAGGTTCCGCTCGCCGGCGACCCGGAGCGCCTCGTCGAGCGTGATCACCGGGCCGGTGGCGTCGGCCGGGAGGGTGGGCTGCGCCGCCGGTGCCTCGGGGGTCGCGGCGCCGTCCGCGCCCGTCTGCCCCAGGAGCAGGGCCACCGCCATCGCTGTCGTCACGTTCATGTCGTCTCCTCCGCGGCGAGCCGCGCCGTGAGCTTCTCCACCATCCGGACCAGCCGCTGCCGGTCCGCGGCCTCGAGCAGGGCCAGAAAACCCGTGATCTTCGCGGCGATCCCCTCGTCGATGCGCCGGTGCAGCCGCGCCCCGCCCGGCGCGAGCCGCACCTGCACCACGCGCCGGTCCACCGGATCCCGCGCGCGCTGCACCAGGCGGTCGCGCTCCAGCCGGTCGATCACGCCGGTGATCGTCTTCTCCGTCACGGCGAGGCGCCGGGCGAGGTCGCCCATCGTGAGCGGGCCGTCGGTGCCGAGCCAGAGCACGACGTGGATCTGCGCCGGGGTGAGGTCGAGGTCGGCGCCCGCGGTCGCGATCGGATCGCGCATCGGGCGGAGCCGGGAGAGCCGCACCAGCAGGCCGTGCAGGCGGCGCGCCTGCGCCGCCAGGGAGGCGGGGCGGGGCGCGCGGGCGCGAGGATTACTCCGGGGCACGGACTATCCACTAGGGTGGATTGTCCGTCGGGTCAACGCGCGCCAGAGCGCAGGACCCCGGCGGGATCACCTCCCCCCGAGCTCCGCGATCTCCGCCTCGATGTCCTTGCGCTCGGGCGCGTCCGGCTTGCGCAGCAGGAACTGCCGGAACGCCGCCACCGCCTTGCCCCGCTGGTTGCGCTGCTTGTACAGGTAGCCGAGGTAGTAGTGCGCCAGCGCGTTCTCGGGCTCCTCCTTCGCGGCGCGCTCGTAGTGCGGGAGCGCCGCAGCGGCGCCCTTCGCCTCGTGGAGCGAGCGCGCCAGGAGGTAGCGCGCCCCGGGCGCGCCCGGGTCGTCGCGGAGGAGCGCCTCGAGCAGCCGCGCCGCTTCCTCGTGCTTCCCGCGCTGGGCGGTGCACTCCGCCTGGGCGACGCGCACGCGGGAGACCCGGGGGGCGAGCGCGAGCGCCTTCGCGAACGCGGGGAGCGCCTGGTCGCAGCGGCCGTTCTGCGCGAGCAGCTGCGCGATCCGCACCTGCGGCTCGGCGGAGTCCGGGGCGACTGCGGCGGCCGACTTGTACGCTTCGAGCGCCTCGGTGAGGGCGCCCCCCTTCTCGTACGCGCCGCCGAGGGCGACGAGGTTCTCCGCGGTCCGCGCGAGCTCGGCGGCCTTGCGGAGCTGGACGATCGCCGCCGGGGTCTCCGACCGGGCGAGGAGCGCCTGCCCGAGCCAGTAGCGCGCCTCGACCAGGGTCGGGGCCTCGTTCGACGCCGCCGTGAGCCGCCGGACCGCCGCCTCGGCGTCGCCCTTCTGCAGGAGCACCGCCCCGAGCCGCGTGAGCGCGAGCGCGTGCCGCGGGGCCGCGTCCACCGCCGCCTCGAGGCCCGCCAGGGCGGGGGCGAGCTCGCCCGCGTTCCACAGGAGCGTGGCGTGCTCGACCAGGATGTCGGGGT
>JAEYOU010000013.1 GCA_023411405.1 Pseudomonadota bacterium
GTCCCGAACCTCGCTCGCGACGCGGACCGTGCCGCCGCCGGGCCGGCGCAGCGCCCCGTGCTTCACCGCGTTCTCGACCAGCGGCTGCAGCAGCAGGCGTGGGGTGCGCAGGTCGAGGGTCTCCGCCGCGAGCTCCCAGCGGAAGGCCAGGCGGCCGCGGTACCGGGTCTCCAGGATCTCGGCGTAGCGCCGGAGCCACGCCGCCTCGGCGCGGAACGGCTGGAGCTCGCCGCCGCCGTCGAGCGCGTCGCGGACGAGGTCCCCCAGCGCGGCCAGGAGGCGGCGGGCCTCGGCCGGATCGTCGGTGACGAGGCCCGCCACGGCGTGGAGCGTGTTGAGGAGGAAGTGCGGGTGGAGGTGCACGCGCAGCCGGGCCAGCTCGGCGTCGCGGCGCAGGCCCTCGACCTCCAGCGCGCGGAGGCGGGAGCGCTCCAGGGCGGCGGGCAGCTGGAACAGGAGGAGCCACAGGCAGCCGAGGGCGAGGCCGACGAGGGCGCCCCCGGCGGCGACCACCGCGGCCGAAGCCTGCCGCCCCCGCTCGTGGGGAACGACGATGAGGAGGCCGAAGGCCACGCTGACGAGGACGCCGCCGGCCCATGGCGCCCACCGCGGGGCGCGCCAGCGCCGCGCCGCGGCCAGCCCGAAGCTGAGGGCGGCGCACTGGAGCACGGCCAGCGCGCTCGTGAGCACCGAGAGCCAGCGGGGGTAGCCGTGCGAGAGGTCGTGGACGGCGTGGAAGCCGGCGAGGATGGTCACGACGCCCAGGCCGAGCCAGGGGTGGGACGCCGCCGCCGTGGGCGCGGCCGGCGGCGCAGGGGGCTCGAGGGCGCCAGTCACCGCCCGTGTGGTGTCGAATGCTATCCCGCCTCCGGATCCGATCGCCGTTCCATCCTCGCGGAAACGGCGGCGTTCGCCAACCAGGGACCCGGCGCCGAGGTCAGTGGACGAGAGCTCGCCGCGTCCGGTCCTGCTGATCGCGGGTGAGAACGCGCACTCGCGCTACTTCAGCCGAAGGAGCTCATGAGTCCCCCCTCGACAGCGCGGCCCTAGCGCCGAGAGGCCAATCGAGGAACCGGGGGGGGGGGCGCGAGTGCCTACGCCGTCACCCGCCGGACCAGGACCGGATCGAAGGCCAGTTTGCGCGGCTTCTCGAGGGCTTCGGCAGCTGCCTCGGTCGCGAGCCGCCAGGACTCGCCGGCCATCTCCGCGAGCGGCTGGAGGATGCTGCTGAGGGGCGGATTGGAGAGTCTCGCCAGGGGGTGGTCGTCGTACCCCAGCACCGCCAGGCGGTCCGGCACTGCGAGCCGCAGCTCCCGCGCGGCGGCGAGCACGCCGGCCGCGCAGAGGTCTCCCGCCGCGCAGAAGACCGCGTCCACGTCCGGGCACGCCTTCACGATGGTCGCGAGGGCGTCGAAGCCTTCACGGCGCGAGTAGGTGCGCACCTCGACGATGTTGCGCTCGGAGAAGCGGAGCCCTCGCTCGGCGAGGGCCTTCGCGAACCCCTCGAGGCGCCTCAAAGCGGCGGGGTTGTACTTCGTCTCGCCCACCACAATCGCGCAGGCCCTCCGGCCCGTCTCGGCAAGATGCTTCCCGGCGGTGTAGCCGCCCGCGAAGTTGTCCGAGGTGATGGTGGTGGCACCCTCCTCCTCGGCGTCGAGGAGGATCACGGGGCACCCCGCGCCACGGAAGTCGGCGACCACGTCCGCACCCGGCTGCATGCAGATTCCGATGAGCGCCGTCGGCCGCGGCTTCTCCTCCAACAAACGCATCAGGTGGTAGCGCACGTACTCCCGGTCGCCCGCGAGGACGACCTCGCTCTCGATGACCTGCTGACCCGGGCGGACGTGCCCGCGGACATGTGAGTACATGAGGCCGGTGAAGCGGCTGCTCAGCCTCTCCGACGCGACGACGACTCGAGCCTCCATGACGTCCTCCGCGGGCAGACGGCACCCCTGACGTGCGGAGCATCGCGCGTACTGGCTCCAGGCCCAAGTCTGGGTCGGCGAGGTTCCAGGGTCGGTCGGACCCAGGCATCCGCTCCTCGACGCTGCTGCGCCTTGAACGGCTGTGTGAAGTCGAATTGGCATGGTTGGGGCGGGGCTCTGGCATGTGGCATGCTCTATCGCGACAGCATTGCCCGGAAGGATCCCTCTTGCTCCATACCTTTGCCTACCGCACACGAGCCCTCCTCTGCCTGGGGCTGCTCGCAATCCTGACGGCGGTCTCGCTCCTCGGCGCCACGCTCACGACCGGCGGCGCCGTCCGGATCGTGGCCGTCTTCGCGGTCGGCACCGTGGCCGGACTCGCCGGGGCGCTGGTCCTCGGGCTCGCCCGCGAGAGCGCGCGGGCGGCCTGCGTCATCGGCGCTCGGCTCGAGCGGCTGGCGCGCGGCGACCTGCCCGAGCCGCTGACCGAGAGTCGCAACGCCGAGTTCAACGCGCTCCGGGACAGCATCAACCAGCTCTCCGCGATCATGCAGGGGTTCGTCGCCGAGATGAACCGGATGACCGAGGCTCATGCGGCAGGCGACATCGACGTCGGGATCGACATCACCCGCTTCCCCGGCGACTTCGCCGCCTTGGCGCTGGGCGTGAACGAGATGGCCTTCGACCACGTGGACCTGGAGAAGCAAGCCATGGCGGTCTTCAGCGAGCTCGGGCGCGGCCGGTTCGACGTGCAGCTCCCGGCGCAGCTGCCGGGCAAGAAGCGGTTCGTCCACGAGAGCGTCGAGCGGGTTCGCGCGAACCTGAAGACCCTCATCGCCGAGATGAACCGGGTCACCGCCGACCACAAGCGCGGCGAGATCGATGCCACGATCGACGAATCCCGCTTTCCGGGCGGGTTCCAGGCCATGGCCCGGGGCGTGAACCAGATGGTCGGGGCCCACCGCGAGGAGAATCGCAAGGCGATCGCCGTCTTCGCCGAGCTCGGCCGGGGAAACTTCGAGGCGAGCCTGGAGCCGCTCCCCGGGAAGAAGCGATTCGTCAACGAGACCATCGAGTCGGTCCGCGACAACCTACGCGCCCTGGTGAGCGACGCCGCCGCGCTCTCCCGCGCGGCGGTCGAGGGACGCCTCGACGTCCGCGCCGATGCGAGCCGGCAGCCGGGTGGGTTCCGGACCATCGTCCAGGGCGTCAACGAGACCCTCGACGCTCTGGTGGCCCCGGTTCGTGAGCTCGCCGAGGTGCTCGCCGAGCTCGCCCGGGGCAATCTCTCCGCCCGCGCCGATCCGACGCGCTACCGCAACGACGCCCGAGCCCTGCTGGAAGGCGTGAACCAGACCCTGGCCGCGCTCCTCGCCCCCGTGCAGGAGGCGATCGACGTCCTGGCCGCGCTGGCGAAGCGCGACCTTCGCGTCCGCATGGCCGGCGCCTATCAGGGCGAGCACGCCGTCATGAAGGAGGCCCTCAACGTCACCGCAACGGCGCTCGATCGCGCCCTGGGGCAGGTCGCTCAGGCGGCCGACGAGGTCTCGATCGTCTCCGGGCAGATCGCCACCTCCTCGCAAGCGGTCGCCGCAGGCGCGAGTGAACAGGCCGCGAGCGTCAGCGAGACCACCTCCACCATCGAGTCGATCTTCGACCTGGCCCGGCGGACCGCCGAGAACGCGCAGCAGGCCAACACCTTCGCCCTCGTCGCACGGACCTCGGCGACCGAGGGGGCGGCCGCGGTGAACGCCCTCCACGCGTCGATGACCAAGGTCCGAAGCTCTGCCGAGGGCACCTCGCAGATCATCCGCGACATCAACGACATCGCCTTCCAGACCAACCTGCTCGCCCTCAACGCCGCGGTGGAGGCGGCGCGTGCCGGTGACGAGGGCCGCGGCTTCTCGGTGGTTGCCGAGGAGGTGCGCACCCTGGCCCAGCGCGCCAAGGAGGCCGCTGCGAGGGCCGAGGTGCTGATCAGCCAGTCGGTCGCGCAGGCCACCACCGGCGAGGAGGCGAGCCGCCGGGTGGCCGAGCGGCTCGGCGAGATCGTCTCCGGCGTGGACACGGTCTCGAGCATCGTCTCGGAGATCTCGACGGCATCGAAGGAGGAGGCGAAGGGGATCGAACAGGTCACCCGGGCGCTCGGTGAGATGGGCAGGGTCACCCAGCAGAACGCGGCCAGCGCCGAGGAGTCATCCAGCGCCGCGGCCGAGCTCAACGCGCAGTCGCGGGAGCTCGCGGCCATGGTGGAGACCTTCGAGATCTCGCGCGCCACCCCCAGCTCAGGCTGTGGCACAGCGTGACCCCATACACCTGATGCGTGGGATGCGAGGCCGGAACACTGCGGCGGCGCCGGCGAAGGGCATCAGCCGGGCGTCGCTGTTAGCGGAGCGCCCGTGTCGCCTACCTCGCCGGCGTCAGGCGCAGCAGGCTGAGTTGGTTAGACGTCCCCAGCCGACCTCGCGCCATGAAGGTGCCTGCGCCTGGGGAGACGAAGACCTGGGTCTCGCCCTGCCGATGAAGCCCCTGGTTGAACGGGAACACCAGCGAGGCGAACAGCGTGAACGGGAACACCTGTCCGGCGTGCGTGTGGCCGGACAGCATCAGGTCGATGCCCTTCCCTGCCGCGTACCGGGTGCCGACCGGGCTGTGATGCATGAGCACGGAAGGCATGTCGGTCTTCAACGAGAGGCTCGCGAGGACGGACTTGATCGTGCGTCTGTCGTCGGACGGGTGCATGTCGAAGGTGTCCTCGTCCGGGTTCATGTAGTCGAGGCCGACGAGCTGGATGCCGTGTGTCTCAACGATCTCATTGTGCAGCACCCGCACGCCGTGTCGGGCGACGGCCTCGAAGGTCTGAAGTGGGTCGACGTACTTCTCGTGGTTTCCTCCGACGAAGTAGGCGGGCGCGACGAGGTCGGACAAGGGTGCCAGGACGCCAGGCAGGAGCGCCGCGCGGGAGTCGACCAGATCGCCGGTGATCAGGACGAGGTCCGGCCTGCGACGGTTGGTCTCCTCGACGATGGCCCGCAGGTAGTCGCGCCCGCGGTGGTGTCCGAGATGCACGTCGGAGATCTGCATCACCACGAGCTCGGACCCGAGGCCGGGCAGCCGGATCTCGGTCTCCTCGACCGCGAACGACCTGGCCCGCAGCGCCCCGCCAGTGGTGACCACGAGCGCCAATGCCAGGGCCGCCACACCACTCCACGCTCGCGGAGGGCTCCACCCGAGCTGGAGCGCGTGCAGACCGAGGAGCGCCAGCAGCAGGAACACGTAGAACATGAAGGCGTAGCCGCCGAGGACGTTCAGCACGCCGACCGCCGCGCTGGAGGATCTCGCGGCTCCGAGCGTGGCGACCCCGGCGCCGACGACTCCGGCGGCGACGCCGATCCGCATCGGCCAGTACTGCGTCAGACCGAACAGCGCGCACAATCGAGAGGCGACGTACCAGATGGACGCGCCGAGCAGGGCGAAGACGACGAGAGGCACAGCGAAAGCCAGCAGGGGCTTCATCCGCTCAGGACCTCCTGGAAGTGCGGCGTTCGGAGACCTTGCCCCCGCTCGTCGCGCGGAGCCCCTCGAGGAGCACCGCGATGAAGCGCGGGTAGTCCCGTTGCGCGTTCACGCACATCGGCGAGAACTCGGGGCGAGACAGGACCTCTCGGGCAGCGGCTGACGGGTTGGCGACCGGCCACAGTGCCGCGAGCTGGAGCTCGATGCTCTGGATCGTCATCCATGCATCCGGCTCGGAGAGCCAGGGGAGCGCGTGACGGAGGGCTTCGCCGGCGCGGGGCAGCAGCGTCGCGAACTCGGACTTCACCGCCGCGATGGCGTCCGCGCTCATGTTGTGCTCGAGGATCGACGAGACCATCCCCGCGAGCTGGCAGAGGAGGGGACGCGAGAGATGTTCCTCGGCCAGGATGGCCGCGACCGGCGCGACATCGAGAGCCGCTCGCGCGCCCCCGAGCCTGGCCTCGACGGCGTCCACCATCTCGCTCATTTCCGCGAGGTAGAGCCGGAACAGGATCTCCTCCCGGCTCTCGAAGTATCGGTAGATGTTCGGCTTCGACACGCCTGAGCGGCGCCCCAGCTCGTTCAGCCCGAGCCCCATCGGGCCACGTTCGCGCGCGAGCTTGCGCGCGGTCTCGAGGATGGCGCGGCGGCGCACCTCCTTCTGCTCTGGCTGCCGGGCTCTCTGGAATCTCGCCATGGACCCGATGATAGCCGAAGGGCCCCGCTTGACAAGGGACCGCCGGTTCTTTAATACGGGACCAATGGTTCCCTAACGCAGGCGTGCCGCCGCTCGCCCAGCGAAGGAGAGGAACATGTCGAAGGTGTGGTTCGTGACGGGCAGCTCTCGCGGGCTCGGCCGTGCAGTCGTCGAAGCAGAGGCTGCCGAGGCCCTTGCGGCGTCCGATAGGATCTGGCGCGATGTGAGCGTGTCGACAGCGGGCTGAGCCATGAGCATCGACACCCTCACCGCGGCCGTCCAGACGTACTTCTCCGGCGAGCGCCACGAGGGCTACGCCGTCCTCGCCTTCTCGGCGGGCTTGGTAATCGTCGCCGCCGGGCTGCACGCGGCCGGGCGCGAGGGGTTCTCCGGCGGCTTTGGCGTCGCGGCGCTGCTGCTCGCGGCGCTGCTGTCGTCGACGGTGATCTCGCTGATGCGCCGGGATGCGCCTCACGAGGCCACGCTCGTGGCAGGTCTGCGAGGCAGGGACGCGAATGCGGCCCTGGCCACCGAGGCGAGGCGCATGGCCGTGGTGATCCGGAAGTACCCGTACTACCGGATCGCGGCGCTGTCGCTCGGCGTGCTCGCGCTCGCGGCCGTGGCCCTGTCGCGGCGCCACTGGGTGAATGGGGCGGCAGCGGGCGTGTTGCTCCTCGTCGTCGCCCAGGTCGTGATCGACCACTACTCGGAATCACGCGCGACGCGATATGCGGGGCAGCTGCAGGCGGCCCTCGCGGAGAGGGTCATGCCGTGAAGGTCATCCTGTTCGGTGCCACGGGGATGGTGGGACAGGGCGTATTGCGCGAGTGCCTCCTCGCTCCCGACGTCGATCAGGTACTCGCCGTCGTTCGCGGGGCCTCGGGACTGCGGCACCCGAAGCTCCAGGAGCTCGTCCACCGCGACTTTGCCGACTTCTCGGGCGCGGAGTCTCGGCTTGGCGGGTTCGAAGCGTGCTTCTACTGCCTCGGCGTCTCGGCGGCGGGGATGGCAGAGGCCGACTACCGCCGGGTCACCTACGACTACGCGCTCAGCGCGGCGGAGCTGCTCGTCCGCGTGAACCCCGGGATGATCTTCGTCTACGTCTCGGGCGCCGGCACCGACAGCTCCGGGACCGGACGCAGCATGTGGGCGCGCGTGAAGGGAGAGACCGAGAACGCGCTCCTGCGGCTGCCGTTCCGAGCGGCCTACATGTTCCGGCCCGCGTACATCCATCCGGCGCACGGCGAGCGCTCGAGGACTCCATCGTACCGAGTCATCTACTCGGCTACAGGGTGGCTCTTCCCGTTGCTCAGGCGGATGTTTCCTCGCCACGTCACCACGACAGAGGAGGTGGCGAGGGCCATGCTCCGTGTCGTCCGGGATCTTCCGCCGAAACGGACCCTCGAGAACGCGGACATCACCCGGTACGGCAGAGACTTCGGATGAATGAACGACGTCGGGCTCGCCGCGCTCGTGAGAGCAGGTGGCCTCCCGAGGCTCTACGACCCCGAGCCCGAACACGCGACCGCGACGCGCATCTTGCGATGGCTGCTGCGGCTTGAGCCTTCACACGCCCTGCCGGTCCTCCTGCGCCCGCAGCCTTCGCCGAACCGCAGCCATGGACTCGGGCAACTTCCTGCGTGACCTGGTCCCGTCCTGCTTGGCCTTCAGATACGCCAGCATCGTCCCGAGCCGGTCATCGTCGGCAGGAGGCCACCTTCGCCGGCGCGGACGCCGGCTTCGGCTCGAGGCCTGCGGCCCGGCGCTCCTCCAGGATGCGGTCCTTCTCGCGCTTCGTCAGCCCGTGCAGCTTCAGGCGGGCCCGATCGCGCTCGGTCTGGGCGCTCTGGATCACCGTGAGCACCGCCGCAAGCCGCGTGTTCTCGACGATCGCCCCCTGGCTGACCACCGGGTTCTTGTCCGAAGAGTGAGTAGGGGAGCTGTCGCCCTGCGCAGTGGAGCTCCACCCGGCCGTTCTCCCACTCGTGGATCACGACGCGCTTGCGGGCGAGGAGCGCGTTCTCCTTGCTGCGCTCGACGAGATACGTCTTCCGCTTGTAGTGAACCGTGAGGTTGAGCGAGAGGGTGCAGCCGGAGCTCCTTCACGAGCCGGTCCTGCAGCGTCTTGTGGACGCGCTCGACGCGACCCTTCGCCTGGGGCGAGTTCGCGCAAATGATGTCGATGTTGAGCTGGGCGAGAGCGCGGCCGAACTGGCTCATCCCGTGGGATCTGCCGGTGGCACCTTCGGCGCGGCGCTCGAACCAGTCGAGGCCGGCGGTCGCCATCCACTTGCGCACGTCTCGCGGCCAACCCGGACGTCGTGCAGCTCGAGCAAGGAGCTGCACAGGCGCTGCATCTGGCGCTCGTCGGACAGGCCGAGAAGATCCCCGGCCTTGGCGCGCGACAGCCGGCGCTCCAGAACGCGCTGCACGACGTCCAGTCGGTCGATCTCGCGGGTGCTCATCGTGATCAGCTCCGGCATCGGGTCGCCTTCCGGCGACACCGTCCCGCCGGGGGGCCGACATTTTCTACTTGGGCCGATCACGACAGTTGCATGTGGGCTCTACACTCGGACGTCCGATAATATAGATTATGGAAACTAGATGCGCGAACGGGCCGATCCCTGTGTGGTGGCGACACGAGCGCCACGGCGCGCGAGAATCGCGCGCGCCTTGCCCGGAGGAATCGCGTGCCCCTCGCCCCGCTCGCCTCGATCCTCCTCGTGCTCTGCCGGCACCCGCTGCTGCTCCTGATCCTCGGCCTCCTCGTGACCGTGCTGCTCGGCGGCTTCCGCGGCATCGGGCTCCCGCGGCTCTTCTGGCACGAGCGCACGCTCCACCGGTTCGCGGCGGGCGCTGCGGCGACGATGCTCGCCGGCGAGGTCTTCCTGGTCGCGTGGCTCCTCGACGGCGGCCACGGGCTTCGGCCCGCGCGACTCGACCTGCCGGCCTACGCCGCCTGGGCGACGGGGTTCTGGGCTGGGCTGCTCGTCGCCTGCGCCCTCGTCCAGCTCCGCCAGCACGGCGCCGCGTCGGATCGCGGCGCGCCGGCGGGCGCGTTCCGGATCGCCCCGGGCATCGCGCGACGCGGCGGCCCGGGGCTCGTCACGGCGCGGGCC
>JAEYOU010000167.1 GCA_023411405.1 Pseudomonadota bacterium
CCTCGTGCCCCGCCCCGCCCAGCCGGACGACGTCCGTGACGCCCGCGATCGCCAGCGCCGCGCGGGCCTCGTCCGCCCGCAGCCGGGCATACGCCGCGCGGTCGGGATGTCCGGGGCGCAGGCGCGGATCGCGCGGCGCCCCGTCGGTGAGGTGCACGACCGCGGGCCCCTCGCCGCGGAGGAGGACGGAGGTGGCCCCGACGGTCTCGTCGCCGGGGTGTGCGCCGACCACGACCACGCGCACGGCGGTCACCTTCAGAGCTTCTTGTCGGGCGCGGGCTCCGCCGCCTCGGGGGCGACCTCGGGGACGGGCTCCGGCTCGACCTCCTCCTCCGCGGGTCCCTCCCCGGTCCCGCTCGCGCCGGGATCCGCCGCCCCACCGCCGATCGCCGACGGCGCGACCCGCTGCAGGATGCCCGGCACCACCGAGGCGAGGCGCTCCTGGAGCTGGTCGCCCACCTCGCTCTGCGCCTCCGGGAGCCGATCCAGCATCTTCTTGCCGAGCGGGCTCGAGTAGAACGCCGTCGCCCGCTTCAACTCGTCCCCGGTGAAGCGCTTGTCGAGCGCCTGCGCCTGCGCGTCGATCGCCTCCCCGTATCGCAGGTCCTTCCCGAGCTCCTTGCGGAGGCTCGACTTGAGGTCGTCGGGGACCTTCTCGCCCTTGGCGAGGAGCGATCGCGAGACGGCCTCGGAGAGCCCGTCGGCCGAGCGATCGAGCAGCCGCTCCCAGTTCGTCTGGGGGACGAGCGCCCGGGAGAGGGCCCGCGCCTGCTCGGTCGGCGCCTTGCCCTGCGCCTTCGCCGGACCGTCGGGCGTCGCGCCGGAGGTGGCGCCCGGCGGAGCGGCGAGCGCGGGGGAAGCGAGGACCAGCAGGGCCAGCATCGAAGCGCGCATCGGTCGTCTCCCGTCGGTTCCGTGAAAAGGTGCTCACGGGCGAGCGCCGGAGGAGCCCGGACGACGCGCGCGGACGCGCCGCGATCCCCTGCCGCGCCGCGATCCCCTGCCGCGCCGGCTCGCCGCGCCGCCCGGCGACCCGCGGAGGGTAGACTCCCCCGCTCCATGCCCCTGCCCGACGGCGTCCGGAGCCGGCTCCTCCTCCTCGCCGCCGCCGCGCTCTGGTCCACTGCGGGCGCCGCCATGAAGCTGTGCGGCCTCGGTGGGCTCCAGATCGCCGGCGGGCGGTCCCTCGTCGCCGGCCTGTTCCTCCTCGCGGTGCTCCCGGGCGCGCGCCGCTGGCCGTCCCGGCGGGTCCTCCTCGCGGTCGCCGGGTACGCGGCGACGGTCGTCCTGTTCGCGACGGCGAACAAGCTCACCACGGCCGCCAACGCGATCTTCATCCAGTCGAGCGCGCCGCTCTGGGTGCTGCTGCTCTCCCCTGCGCTGCTTCGCGAGCGCGCCGCGCGGGGGGAGCTCCTCGCGATCCCCGTCTACGCGCTCGGCCTCGCCCTCTTCTTCCTGGACGACCTCGGCCCCGGGCAGCTCCGGGGGAACCTCGTCGCGCTCGCCGCGGGGCTCACGTTCGGCCTCTGCATCATGGGCCTGCGCCGGGCGCGGGAGGACGCGGAGACCGCCCTGGTCTGGGGCAACCTCTTCGCCGCCGCCGCGGTCCTCCCGCTCTGGGGCCACGGCCCCGCGCCGGCCGGCGCCGACCTCCTCCTCCTCGCGTACCTGGGCATCTTCCAGCTCGGCCTCGCGTACCTGTGCTTCGCGCGCGGGATCGCGCGCGTGCCTGCGCTGGAGGCGTCGCTGCTCGTGCTGCTCGAGCCGATCCTGAACCCGATCTGGACGTTCGCGTTCACGGACGAGCGGCCCGGCCCCTGGGCGCTCGCGGGCGCGGGGGTGGTCCTCGCGGCGACGGTCTGGAGGACGGCCGCGCCGGCGCTCGCGCGCCGGGCCCCATGGCGGGCGCGGAGCTAGCTCAGCACGAGGTCGCGCTCCGGCACCGGCGCGCCGTGCACGAAGTCGGCGATCTCGTCGCGCCGCGCCATCGCGTCGGCGAACCCGAGCTCCATGGCGCGCTTGATGTAGACCGGCTCGAACGCGAGGTAGCTGAGCAGATCCTCGCCGGTGGTCCCGGTGGCGCCGATGTTCTTGAGCAGGTAGCGGAGCATGCCCGGGAAGCGGCCGTACTCGTCGGCCGCCATGAGGCTCAGGTCCTGCGACGGCCGCAGGACGAGCGCGGAGATCGGGCGGACGTCGAGGTCGGCGCGGGCGAGCCGCTCCCGCGGGATGGCCGCGATCGTCCGGTTGATCCGCTCGAGGCGCTCGAAGTCGCCGTCGATCGAGTCGAGGAAGACGGCGTTGAGGAGCACGCCCGCGATCTCGGAGACCGGCATCCACTCCGCGCGGTCCTGCGGCTCGGCGGCGGCGGTCTCCCCCGCCGGCCGGAGGTAGCGCACGCTGATCCCGAGGATCCGATCCGCCCCGAGGTGGATCGCGGGGCTCATCGGATACGGCATCCGCACGCATCCGTCGCCGTAGTAGCTCTGGCCGATCCGGATGGGCGGGAAGAAGACCGGGATCGAGGCGGAGGCCATCACGTGATCGAGCAGGATCCGGGCCCGCACCCCGAGGCGCGAGGAGCGCGTCCAGGGCCGGATGTCCGGCTCGCCCTCGAAGAAGCTCACCCCGGTGTGCGTGTGGTAGTTCGTGGCCGACACCGCCACGCCGCGGAGGAGGCCCGCCTTGAGGTTCCGCCGCATCCGCCCGAGCGGGATCTCCTTCTCCAGGAACTCGCGCAGCGGGCTCGAGTCGAGGAGGTAGTTGATGCCGCTCCGGCCGATCAGGCCTCCGGCCGAGAGATCGAGGATCCAGCGCGTGCCGATGCGCGCGAGGCCGAGCGCCCCGGTCCTGTAGACGCGGCCCGGCGTGAGCGCGCTCCAGCTCCTGGCCAGCCGCTCCGCCGTCGCCGGGAAGTCCTCCGCCCCGCTCCCGAGCGCGACCGCGTTGATGGCCCCCGCGCTGATCCCGGCGAGCACCCGGAACGGGAGGGGGCCCGGGCCGACGATCCTGGCCAAGGCGCGGAGCGCACCGACCTGATACGCCGAGCGAGCGCCTCCTCCGGTGAGGACCAGACCCAGCTGCACAGCGAAAATTCTAGCGACCACGGCGCGCTGCGGCATCGTGGCGTGCCCCCGCGGAGGCTCGCCCAGGTGGGCTCGGCGCCGCGCCCCACTCCGGCGAGCACGCGGTAGGGCGCCTCCAGGGCGGCAGTCCCTCCTCGCGTCTTGCGCCGGCCGTGGAACGCCCCTGCCCACTCCCGGCGCCGCGGTTCCACCCTCCCCCGGCGATCGCGCAGCCGCACGCTGGCGCGCGGCTCGCATGACGCCCGGCCGCGCCCGAGTCGGGCGAGGGGGATCGAATGGCCGGCGCTCGGAAGGTGGTGAGTCTCACCGTCGCGGTGCTCCTCGGCGCGGCGTGCGGGGGGGCGGACGGAGGGCCCTCCGATCCAGGCGGGCCGACGGGGCCTACGGGGCCTACGGGGCCTACGGGGCCGACCGGGCCGACGGGGCCGACGGGGCCGACCGGCCCGGGCTCGAGCAGCTTCACGTTCGGTACGCCTGGGCCCTGGCCGGTCGCGAACCAGCTCTACGGCACGGCGGACGGCATCCGCGAGTCGCCCGTCGTCGGGCTCACGACGGACGAGGCCCAGAACCGGTGGATCGCGACGCCCGCCGCCCTCTACCTCGCCCAGCCCGGCGCCCCGGGCCTCCGCCGCTTCGATGGCCGCGACGGCCTCCACTTCCAGGGCAACGCGCTCCGCTACTGCAACGGCCGGCAGATGATCGACGATCGTCCCTGCGCAGGGCGAGAGGCGTGGGGACAGGGAGAGGCGCCCGGCATCAAGACCATCGCCGGCGGCGGGCCCGACGAGGTCTTCGTCGGGTACCACGGACGGCACACGGAGGGCATCGACTGCGCCGGCGACGGCAGCGGGCAGGACGACTGCGATCCGCTCGCGCACAGCGGCAAGATCGACCGCGTCCGCCTGCGTGCGGACGGGACGCTGCAGGTGGATCGGCTCGACCTCGTCGCCATCAACCACGGCGGCAAGTACTGGCACGATCGCACAATCCATCGCCTCGTCTACGACCACCTCGTCCGGCCGCACACGCTCTACGCCGGCACCGAGCACGGCGTGACGCTGCTCCTCCCCGATCGGTTCCGGCTCCCGGACCCCGGCGAGTGGTGGAACGACGCGTACAAGGAGTGGATGGGCGACCACCTCCACGCGCGGGTCTGCTGGGAGCGCCCGTGCGACGCGACGGCGAGCGGCCAGCGCATGGGGGACTGGCTCGGGCTCGCGATCGACGCCGACGGCGGCCTCTGGCACGCGGGGCGCTGGACCGCCGGGCTCATCTCCTGGGACCCGGATCCCGTCCGCTGGTTCGCGCGCAACGGCGACGCGTTCGAGGTGGCCTTCGGCGATCCGTACCTCGGCCCGGGCTCGAGCAATCCGCCGGTCTTCCCGGTCGCGAAGGAGGGCCACTCGGTCTTCCTGTCGTCCGTGAGCGTCTGCCCCGATGGCCGCGTGTGGTTCGGCAGCCTGGGCCCGGACGACGGGGTGGAGGCGACCATCGCCTCCTACGGGCCCGAGGGGTTCCGCTACTTCACGACGGCCGAGGTGGGCCTCCCGGAGCGCCCGGTCCGCGATCTGGTCTGCCTGCCCGACGGCCGGCTCGCCATCGCCAACCCGTACTCGGGCCTCGTGCTCTGGGACCCCTCCACCGGGGCATCGACGCCCCTCCGCGCCGGCTCCGGCCTGCCGAGCGACGTCGTCCTCGCGCTGGAGCTGGACACCATGCCGTCGCCGCCCACGCTCCACGTCGCGACCGCAGGCGGCGCCGCCGCCCTCCGGGTTCTGCCCTGACGGCCGCGACCCTCGTGCCCGTGCCCGAGAGCCGCGCCGGCGGCGCGCGCGGAGGGTCCCCATGTGCGCTCCCGGCGCACCCATTCCCTCGGTCCCGGGATTTCCGGACGAGCCCGGTCCCTGGTAGAAATTCGTGCATGGACCTGAGTCGCCTGTCCCTGCGCTGGAAGATCACGATGCTCGTGGGCGTGACCACCACCCTCGCGGCGGTGCTCGCGCGGCTCGCGTTCGCCTGGCTGGGGGGGCCGGTCGGCGCCGTCGCCGTGATCGTCCTCGTCGTCGGGGGGGCCTGCGCCCTCGCGTTCTACCTGGGCGGCAACCTCGTGGGGCCGCTCGTGTCGCTGCGCGACACCGCGCGGAAGATCGCCCAGGGTGACTTCTCGAACCTCTCGAAGGAGGACGCCCAGGCCGGCGGTGAGGTCGCCGAGCTCGCGGAGAGCTTCTTCCAGGCGTCGCGCAACCTCCAGACGTTCCTGAAGCAGCTCTCCGAGACGTCGGTCACGACCCAGCGCGGCGCAGGCGAGATCCTGGCGAGCGTGGCGCGCCTCGCCGCGATGAGCGCGCAGCAGGCCGCCGCGATCAACGAGACCACCACCACCGCCTCCGAGATCGCCCAGACGTCGAAGCAGGCGACGGAGCACGCCAACTCGGTGATCGAGATCACGCAGCGCTCGGACGACCTCTCCCGCGCCGGCCTCAACACCGTCGAGGAGGCGGTCAAGGCGAGCGCGGCCCTCGGCGAGCAGGTGAACCGGATCGCGGCCACCATGGCCGACCTCTCCGAGCGGACGCAGCAGGTGGGCGAGATCATCGCCTCGGTCAAGGACCTCGCCGAGCAGTCCAACCTGCTCGCCCTCAACGCCTCCATCGAGGCCTCGAAGGCCGGCGAGCACGGCCGCGGCTTCTCGGTGGTCGCCATGGAGATGCGCAACCTCGCCGAGCAGTCCCGCCAGGCGGCCGTTCAGGTCCGGTCGATCCTCCAGGAGATCCAGCGCGGCGCCCGGGACGCGGCCGCCGCCACCGACGAGGGCGCGAAGCGCGCCAGCGCCGCTGTCCGCCTGTCGCGCAGCGCCGGCGAGGCCATCGAGGGGCTCGCCCTCGTGATCAAGGACTCGGCCCTGGCCGCCCGGCAGATCGCGGCCAACACGCGCCAGCAGACCATCGGCGTCGAGCAGATCGTGACCGCCGTCTCCGAGCTCTCCGCGGCCATCAACGAGAGCGCCGAGGGGACCAAGATCATCGAGCAGGGCTCCGCGTCGCTGTCGAGCATGTCGAAGGAGCTCGCCGAGGCGGTCAATCGGTTCCGCGTCTAGCGCGCGACCTCTCGAGAAGCAGAAGCCGGGTGCGGGACCGGGAACGGGGCCGGTTCCGGGCCCGCACCCGGTAGTTCCCTCTGGACCCACCGGCAGCACCGCCATACAACCCGCCCCCGTGCCCTTCACGCTCCACCCCTGCCCTCCCGATCCCGCGGGCTCCTCGAGCCGGGCCCGCCGCGGCACGCTGATCACGCGGCACGGGCGCGTCGAGACGCCGTGCTTCATGCCGGTCGGCACGCGCGCCTCCGTCACCGGCCTCACGCCCGAGGACCTGCGGGCGCTCGGCGCCCAGATCATCCTCGGCAACACGTACCACCTGCTCCTCCGGCCCGGGCCGGAGGCGATGCGGACGCTCGGCGGGATCCACCGGTTCATGAAGTGGGACGGCCCGGTGCTCACCGACTCGGGCGGCTTCCAGATCTTCTCGCTGTCCGCGGACCGATCGATCGCCGAGGAGGGCGCCGCGTTCCGGAGCTACCTCGACAACCGGCGCCACCTGCTCTCGCCGGAGAGCTCCATCGACATGCAGACGGCGCTCGGGTCGGACGTGATGATGGTCCTCGACGTGTGCGTCGAGTCCACGGCGCCGCGCCCGCAGATCCGCGCCGCCATGGAGCGGACGCACCGCTGGGCGCTGCGGAGCCTCGCCGCCCGCGCGGATCCGGGCCAGCTCCTCTTCGCCATCGTCCAGGGCGGGCTCGACCTCGCGCTCCGCGCCGAGTCGGCGGCGTTCCTGTCCGGCCACCCCTTCGACGGGTTCGCCATCGGCGGCGTGGCCGTCGGGGACACGCGGGCGGAGCGGGCCGAGGTCGTCGCCGCCGCCGCGGCGGCGCTCCCGGCGGAGAAGCCGCGGTACCTCATGGGCGTCGGCACGCCGCCGGACATCCTCGAGGCCGTCGCCCAGGGCGTCGACCTCTTCGACTGCATCCTGCCGACGACGCTCGCGTGGCAGGGCACCGCGTTCACCTCGACGGGCCGCGTGCGGCTCACGCGCTCCGAGCACCGGCTCGCCGAGGCCCCGCTCGACGCCGCCTGCGCCTGCCCCACCTGCCGTCTCCACTCCCGGGCCTACCTGCACCACCTCATCAAGTGCCGCGAGCCGCTCGGCCCGCGGCTGCTCTCGGTCCACAACCTCACGCACTACCAGGACCTGCTCCGCGGCGCGCGCGAGGCCATCGAGGCCGGGACGTACGCAGCGTACGCGCGCGCGCGGCTCGACGCGCTCGACCGGCACGAGCACGATCCGTCGAGGCGGCCGCCGGGCCGCACC